>CAMBDR010000699.1 GCA_945864765.1 Janthinobacterium lividum
GAGGTGCTCGCGGGCCTGCTCGCGGGTCGGTAGTGTGGGTGGCAGACAGCGCAATAGCGGAATTACACGCCAATGGTGGGTGGCATCCGGGCCATACCATTGCTGTGCCAATTTGGCGGGAAAGTTCGAATGCACGATCACACCATCAGCACTATCGAGCATGGTTTTATTGCACGGATATTTCCAGCGCGATTGCGCCATGCCGGTTTGCTGCTGATCGAGCAAGGCATTCCAGCCATGGGTCTGATACAGCATGCGTTCAAAGCAGCCGGGTAAAGCGCCGCTACTTTGCAGGTATTCCAGTACATTGCCCAAAAAGAAATCGTGCAATACCAAAATGCCGGGGTATTGCTCGAATAATTCAAACATGTGTTGATGCATGGGCGAATTGCCCATATGGTATAACACCCGCTCGAATTGGCTGGCGTGCTGGCGGAACCATGCCACGCTGTGCATCGGGATATGGCTCTCGATCCAGGGCGCGCTGATTTGCTCCTGCGCCAAAATTAATTCGACTTGATAATATTGATTCAAATGCGGGATCAGGTCGGCACTGTAATCGGCAATGCCGGATTGTTCGGGCGGCAAGGGTGAGATATACGCCAGTCTGGGGCGCTGAGCGTTGGCAGTCGGGATTGCAGCAGCGGCGCTGTTAATTGGCGCGTCGGCCTCCAGATTTGCCAAATAAGTGTTCAAGTAAGCGCCCAGATTTTCTTGCGCATCCAGGCAATGGCTGGCGCTGGCCAAAACGGCTTGCTGGCGCGGCGTCAGCGCTTGCGCGCCTGAGCCAAGGCGCACCACGGTTGTCCAGGGGCTATTGCCATCAATGGCCACCACCACCTCGGCACGGGCGAATAAGTCGGGAAGATACACCAGATCGGGTTTCAGGCAAGCCAAAAAATGCTCGCGCAGCGGCTCGCAAGCGCGCGCCAGCCATGGCTGATTGGCTGCCACAGCGGGAAGGCTATAACTGAGCACTTCTACCTGCAAATGGCGCAATGCCGCGCGGGTGGCTTCAATCGCGCTATCAGATTGGCTACCAACGTGACTGCAAACAGCCACGATGAGGTGGTGGGACAAACCGCAAAGTTGTTCCACTTCGCATAAAACAGCGGGGCTGATACCGGTGGGGAGATCAATAACGAGGCGCATGATGGTTGGTGTATGGGGTGGCGTAATCAATCGGAATCAATCGGCATTAACGATGGCGACGGGTGAGATCGGCAAATACATTGCGCGCGCTAACCGGCAACTCACGCAAGGCGTCGGGCAGGGCCGCTTCATTCGCGCTCAAGGGCAGTGGGGTCGGGTCTTGCCGAATCTGCGCCAGTTGCTGCTGCATCAAAGCCTTTAAACGCGGAAAGCGGCCAATCAGCGGCAACAGCGTGCGCCGCACTGGTTCTTGCCGCGCCAGCCAAACCAGCGTGCGTTTGACCACGAGCCAAGCGCGCAGCGGCAGCGGATTAATGATGAAATGCTGTCGCGTCTGGCGCGCCACCCAGCGCAAGGGGCGCGTAATGCGCCAGGAAAAACTGGCCTGATGGGCAAGCAATTGCTGCTGCAAATCACTGGCCCAGGCGCTGTTGGCGTGCAGTTGCGCCAATTGGCTCGCGTTCACGTCTTGCCAATGCGCAATCTGGTTTTGTAAATCGACTTGCTCGGCGTGGTGCTGTGCGGCTTGCTGGGCGCTGTGTTGCTCAAATTGCGCGAGTTGTTCGCGCTGCGCCTGCTCGGCTTGCAGTTGCTGGGACAAATGCTGCTCTGCCTTATCCCATGCGCGCACCAAATGCACGGTCACATAATTATCAAACACATTCACCGGGGTTTGCAGCGCCGCCAGTAATTCGGTTTTTTCATCGGCCACATAATAGCGGTTCAAACCATCAAACCAGGCAAACTGGTAAGCATGCGCGGTGATCAGGTGTTCCCAGCTTTCATGATTGGTCACGCGGCTATTGGGCAGGGTCGCTTCAATCACCACCACCCAGGGTCGCCAGCGTTGAAAATCCATGCCGCGCAATACTTCAGCTTCAAAACCCTCGACATCGATTTTCAAAAAGTGAATCGGCCTGTCCACATATTGCTGGCAAATCCCATCCAGCCGCCGCACTGGCACCGTCAGTTCGGCCACGGTATAGCCTTCTTGTCGGTGTTGTGCCGCCACGCCTGCATCGGGCGAGGCCCAGCCGCGCACGTCCGGCACATCGTAGAGAGTCAGTTCGCCATCACTGGCCCCTGCCGCCACACCCAGATTAATGTCACGTTCTCGTTCTTGTTCCAGCTTTTGCTGGTGCATTGGCAGCGGCTCAATATTAATGCCATACCAGCCGCGCAGATAAAACGCCTTGGTGACCGAATGGTCTTCCGGATCATTCGCGCCGACATCAATATAAAAGCCGTTTTTGATGTGGCCCAGCGCGCGCCAGAGCAGCACATCTTCGTAATTTTGGGCGTAAGAGGTAAAGTAGCTCATTGAATTTAACTTATCGAATTTCGCTTATCAAATTCAACGAAGGACTGCGTTGAATTTGAATTTCAGGATCAAGCCAGGCGCAGCCTTCAAAATGTTCGCGGCTCAGGTTCATGACGTTAAATACCAGCGCCAAATCGCGCCATTCATAATTATTCACCAAATGGGTGTCGGTAGAAACCAGCGCGGTGGCAATTGAATAGCTGCCTGGCCCCAAATTGGCTTGAAACGCGATGTTGAAGGTCAGCGTTTCACCCGCCGCCACCTCATCTTGCGCCATTTGTTTTAAATGGGTATTGGTGCCATACATGACTTGGCCCAGCCGGTCTTTAATCATATAACCCAATACCAGACGCGGAATGGCGGCATAGGTCTTCACACGGATTTCGAGCAAAACCGGGCTGGCCACATCAATCGTATCTACTACTTCGCCGGCCTGATTGAACAGGGTGATGGCATCCACTTTGGCTTCACCCGTGCCGGAGGTGGTTTGTACCTTGCCGTCGTCGCGCGTTTCCAGGCGCACGGTTTGGTTTTCGCGCTCGGCGATCAGGGCATTGTATAAATCCATGATTTCTTCCGGCCCACCCTGGCAAGCCAGTTTGCCCGCGTTGAGCAAAATGGCGCGGTCGCAAATCGATTGAATCGCGCCCTTGTCGTGCGACACAATCAACAGCGTACTACCTTCACGGCGGAAGGCGCGGATGCGCTCGAAACTTTTATGCTGGAAGTAAGCATCCCCCACCGACAAGGCTTCATCGATGATCAACACATCAGGCCGACGCGCGGTGGCCACGCTAAAAGCCAGGCGCATTTGCATGCCGCTGGAATAGGTGCGCACCGGTTGATCGATATATTCGCCAATTTCGGCAAAGGCTTCAATGCCTG
>CAMBDR010000700.1 GCA_945864765.1 Janthinobacterium lividum
TTTTTTTTAAAAACCAAAAAAGTGCTTGCGCCACGCATTTCATCAAACCGGATGAATTGGCGTGCGTTACAATCGGCGACACCAGTATCGAGATGCGCCTGATTTTGCGGCACGTTTGTGGCCGCCAAGTAAGTTGAAAGGCTCCTGCCCCAAGTGTCGCTGCAAGATTGTGCTCACGTGCTGCACCGCCGTTTTTAAAGATCAGCAACAGGAGACAGGTATGACATTAATCATCCCCGGGGTAGAAGTGAGCGTGGTTAAAGATGTGTTGGCACCGCAATTATCACCATCCGGTGTGCTTGGCCTGATCGGGCTTTGCGAAAAAGACTTGGAGCCGCGCACTTATCGCGTCGCCAGTTGGAATAGTTTTATTGAGACTTTTGGCGCAGCCAGCGCCTTTAGTATGCCCGAGGCGGCGCAGGCCCTGGCCAATGGCGTGTTTGAATTGGTCGTTAGCCCCTTGAAAAATTCCGCTGCCAAATCGGCAGCGGTCGAGCTGACAATGACAACGGCGGCTGTTAAGGTGGCTGATAAGGTGGCTGATAAGGTGGCTGATAAGGGGGCTGATAAGGCGGCTGATAAGGCGGCTGAGGCGGGTGCCAAATCGGCAACGGTCGCGCTGACAATGACAACGAAGGATGATAAACCAAAAGATGTGGCATTAACCCTGACCGCACGCGCCGCAGGCACCTGGGCCAATGGCCTCACGGTCAATATCAAATCTCGTGAAGCACAGGGCTCCGAGAATGCACAGGTCTCGGTGTTTGATCTGGAAATCCAGATACCCGGCAGCAAAGACGTTGAATTATTACGCAATCTGTCGGCAAAGCCGGCTGACCCGCGCTATGTGGTGAAGGTGGTGAATGCCGAATCCAAGATCGCCACAGCCGTTGCTGCCAGTGGTGAAAGCGCCACCATGACCCGGCCCAAGCTGGGAAGCCAGATAAGCTTTGCTGGTGGCAGCGAATGCGGCAGCATTAATTACGACGCGCCATTGGCCTTGCTGGCCAATGAGCCTGATGTGGATATGGTGCTGGCCGTGGTGCGAAGTAGCAGCGCCGACGATTACACCAGCGTGTATGCCAAGGTGATCAGCCATTGCAATTTGATGAGTGCCAAGGGCCATGGCCGTCTGGGCTTTGGCGAAGTGCCGGCGGGTGATCTGAAAGCTACGGTGGAAGCCATGATCGGGCCGCTCATTTCCGAGCGCTTTGTCCTGCTGGCACCTGGCGGCGTGGTCGGTGCCGTGGCCGGCATGGTGGCCAGCCTGGATTATTTCCAGTCGCCTACCTTCAAACGCATTGCCGGTATTGCCAAACTATCAAGCGACTTGGGCGTGGAATTGCAGCAACAACTGCTGGTCTTGAATACCGTGCCCGTGATCAATCAGCGCGGACGCGGCCTGATTGTGTTGCGTGGCCTCACCACCGATGGCGACCAAATCAGCGTGCGCCGGGTAGCCGATCGCGCTGTGCGCGGCGTGAAGATGATCGGTGAACTGTTTATCGGCCGCCTGAATAATGAACAGGGGCGCGGTGCGCTGAAGCAGAAAATGGTCGAATTTTTGGTGCAGATGGAAAAAGACGGTGCTATCGTGCCCAAGCAGGACGACAAGGATAGCACCGCCTTCCAGGTCAACGTCTATTCCAGTCAGGCCGATTTTGCCCAGGGCATTGTGCGGGTTGATCTGGCGGTGCGCCCGGTGCGCGCAATCGACTACATTTATGCCACAGTCGTGGTTCAAGTTTAATAAGGTGACAAGCTATGGCAACCGTATTTTCAGCAAACCGCAGCAATGTTTTACTCGACGGCGAAGCCATTGAAGGCTTGCAATCACTGGCTTTTCGGCTGGTTACCGAACGCGAAGACGTGCGCGCCATCGGTAGCGCAGAACGGGTTGCGGTCAGTTTTGGCCTGCGCACGGTGCAGGGCGAAATTACCGTGCGCTCGGCCAATTTCAAACTCGATACCCATCTGGACAAACAATCCAAATTCCAGTTGGTGTCGAACCTGAAAAAGGACGATTCAACCGACGCGCCCAAGCGTACCATTTCGCTCGATGATTGCTATGTCGAAAACAAGGAATTCAATATTGGGGCCAGTGGCACGGCAGTCACCACGTATTTTTTTAGTGCCACAAGGATCAGGGAAGAGTGAGTATGCAGTTTGGACAAGCCTGGCCCGTGGCTCTGCCGGACGGCAGTCTGGTTAGCCTTCAGCCTTGGCGCTACGGCCAGCATATCGCTGCCCTGCGCCAGTGTGTGCAGGCCGACGCGGGGCAAATTGCGCTCGATGCCGATGCCTTTGCCGATTGCGTGCTGGCCGACTCAAAAATTGACCCGGCGCTTTTCCCGCAACTGCGCCGCCATGCGCTGTGGTGGGCTGCCGGTGGGGTTGAGGGTGCTGAGGGTGACGGGGCTGATTATGAAGCGGCTGACGATGAAGGCCGGGCGGGCATGGATAACGCCGGCTGGCAAGCGCTGGGTGGCTGTCGCGCCCGCTTGCAGCCATGGCGCGAGCGTGAACGCATGGCCGCTTTGCTGGCCTGCCTGAATGCGCCCGACGATGCCAGCCAGCGCTTTGATGTGGCAGGCTATCTGGATTGCATGGTGCGCCAGTCGGTGTTGCAGTTGGAGCCGCCGCTGGCGCTCGAAACACTGGATTCGCGCGCGACCCGGCGGCTGTTGGCGGCGGTGGTGGCCTGCAATGTGGCCGAGCCAGTGCTTGATCCGCAGCTTGCCACGCGGGAAGCGGCACTACGGGTGTTGCGTATTTGTCAGGGTCTGGGTTGGACACCATCCCAGGTTTGGGCTGCGCCCGCTGCGGAAATTGATCGCTTGCTGGTTTTGCTTGACCAAGTCAATCAAGCCAACCCGGCTAACCCGGCCAACCAGCCTGGGGCAAAACCCGCACAAGCTGCGCGCCCAAGTATGGCCGACAGGCCGGATGCGATTGTGATCATGATCGATCAGGAGGAGCCGCAACATGTCTGAGCTGTCTGATTGGTCGGCTGCCTTGCCGGACAGCCTGCGCCTGGTTGAAGCCATTTTGCAACCGCTGCGCCAGAGTACCTTTGACGGCTTGCGTGCGCTGCAATTGGATTTGGCTGACACTGGCGCGGCGGCTTTGGTGGCCGATGCGGTATCGGTGCCTGTACCAGCGACGGCAGCACGACCCGGCGCGTCGGCACGGGCCATTTCATTGCATACCACTCAATCGCTGTCGGCCGTGCCGGCAGCCGCAGCATTGTCGGTGTTGCCAACAGCACCCGCTTCTGCCACTGCTGCCACTGCCGCTGTCACTGCTTCTGCCACCGCTGCCACTGCCGCTGTCACTGCTTCTGCCACCGCTGCCACT
>CAMBDR010000701.1 GCA_945864765.1 Janthinobacterium lividum
GATGGTTTTTTCTATCGCAATCAGGCGGTGGCCGTGGTGGGCGGTGGCAATACGGCGGTGGAAGAAGCGCTGTACTTGTCCAATATCGCCAATAAAGTGACGTTGATTCATCGGCGTGATAAATTCCGGGCCGAACCGATTTTGGTTGATCGTTTGAATGCCAAGGTCGCCGAAGGCAAGATTGATATCAAATATCACCACACGCTGGATGAAGTGTTGGGCGACGATAGTGGCGTGACCGGTTTGCGCATCAAGTCAACCCAAACGGGTGAAACCAGCGAGCTGACGCTGCACGGCGTGTTTATTGCAATCGGGCACAAACCCAATACCAGTATTTTTGAAGGCCAGCTGGATATGCACAATGGCTATATCAAAACCAAAACCGGTTTGGAAGGCATGGCAACCGCCACCAATATTGCCGGTGTATTTGCGGCGGGTGATGTGCAAGACCATATTTATCGGCAAGCCATTACCAGTGCCGGTACGGGTTGTATGGCGGCACTGGATGCGCAGCGTTATCTGGAAAGCTTGGAAGGCTAAGCCGGATCAGGTCAATTTGAGTGAATCAGTGAATTTAGTGAATCAGTGAAACAGTGAATTAGCGCCATGAGTTTAAAACAGTTTGCCGATTTGCAGTTTTTACGCACCATGCTCAAAGAGCAAGAAGAAGCAAGGCGGCAAGCTGCTGCCTTGCAGGCGCAGCAGGCACGTGAGCGCGAGCGCAATGCCAATTTATTTCGGCTGGCCATTGGTGATGTACACGTGTTACCGCCCAGCGACCGTATCGAGCCGTACAGCGAAAAACCCTTACCGATTGCGCGCCAGCATTTAGCCGATGAGCAGGCGGCTTTGCATGAATCGATGTCCGATGAAATGGATATTGAAAGCTTGCTCGAAACCGACCAGGCGTTAAGCTTCGCACGTGATGGTGTGGGGCCAGAAGTGGTACGGAAATTACGCAAAGGCCATTGGGTGATTCAGGATCAGCTTGATTTACACGGTTTGCGGCGCGATCAGGCGCGCACCAGTCTGGCAGAATTTTTACGCGACGCAGGCAAGCGCGGCATCCGCTGCGTGCGGGTGATCCACGGCAAAGGCCACGGCTCACGTGGGCGCGAGCCGATTTTAAAGCAATTGGTGCTGCGTTGGTTGGTGCAAAAAAGTGAAGTGCTGGCCTTTTGCGTGGCGCGCGCCAGCGATGGCGGTAATGGCGCGCTGGTGGTGTTGTTGCGTGGGCAGGTGAATAAAGCACCCGCCCAAAACTGAGTCAGCATTGCACAGCTTGCTTTTAAACGGCTTCCGAGCCAGTTTCGCCAGTGCGTATCCGAATCACTTGTTGCACGTCCTGCACAAAAATCTTACCGTCGCCAATTTTGCCAGTGCGCGCCGCCTTGACGATGGCATCGACCACATTATCGACCTGATTGTCATCGATCACCACTTCCACCTTCACCTTGGGTAGAAAATCGACCACATATTCGGCCCCGCGATACAACTCGGTATGGCCTTTTTGACGGCCAAAACCTTTTACTTCGGTCACGGTTAAACCCGTTACATTGACTTCGGCCAGCGCTTCCCGAACTTCGTCGAGTTTGAATGGCTTGATGATGGCAGTTACTTGTTTCATCGTGATACTCCTTGTGCTGATTGAATGACTGATTCAGGTTGTTGAATTGATTGCTTATTGCGTGCTTATTGCTTGCTTATTGATTATTCGGTAAAACGGGAAGTGATCGGATAACGCCAATCACGCCCAAAACCGCGATGGGTAATGCGAATGCCCACCGGAGCCTGCCGCCGCTTGTATTCATTAAGCTTGATCAGACGCGTCACGCGTTGTACATCCGCCACCGCATAACCGGCTTCGATAATCTCGGCCAGCGAGCGGTTTTCTTCCATATACATGCGCATGATGGCGTCCAGCACTTCATACGGCGGCAAAGAATCCTGATCGCATTGATCAGGACGCAATTCCGCCGAAGGTGGCCGGGTGATAATGCGCTCGGGAATCACGGGCGAGACGCTGTTGCGGTATTCACACAAGCGATACACCAGCGTTTTGGCGATGTCTTTAATCACCGCAAAACCGCCCGCCATATCGCCATACAAAGTACAGTAACCGACCGCCATTTCACTCTTGTTGCCCGTGGTGAGCACGATGGAGCCGTGTTTGTTGGAGAGCGCCATCAAAATCGTGCCCCTGATGCGCGCCTGTAGATTTTCTTCGGTGGTGTCTTCTTTCAAGCCAGCAAATTCTTGCGCCAGGGTTTGCTTGAAGGCCGTAAAACAATCGCCGATGGAAATTTCATCGTAGCGCACGCCAATGCGCTCGACCATATCGCGCGAATCGATCCACGAGATATCGGCGGTATAGGGCGATGGCATCATCACCGCCCGCACTCTGTCGGCCCCCAGCGCATCGACCGCAATGGCCAGCGTGAGTGCGGAATCGACCCCGCCCGACAAGCCCAAAATGGCACTGGGAAAACCGTTTTTGCCGATATAGTCACGCACCCCCAGCACCAGCGCCTGGTACACTTGCGCTTCAATCGATAAGGCGGGTTCCAGCATGGCAGGCTGTGGCTGAGCACCTTCAAACCGGATCATTTGCAAGTCTTCCACAAACTGTGGCATTTGCAAGCATGGCTCGCCCTGTGCGTTAAGGACAAAGGATGCGCCATCAAAAATCAATTCATCTTGCCCACCCACCAAATTGGCGTACACCAGACTCAAACCTTGAGCGCAGACATTGTCACGCATCACCTGATAACGCAAATCCTGCTTGTTCATATGAAATGGTGAGCCATTGGGCACCAATAACACATCAGCCCCGGCTGCGCGCGCGGCCCTTGGCACATGCGAAAACCAGGTGTCTTCACAAATGGCTACGCCAAAACCGACGCCCTTGACCTGAAACACCAAAGCCTGATCGGCCGACTTGAAATAACGCATTTCATCAAATACCGTATTATTCGGTAAGTCGTGTTTGCAATAGGTGCCGATGTTATTACCGTTTAACAATACGGAAGCGGCGTTATAGGCTCCCTGCCCGCCCCCGGCTCCCTCGGCACGCATCACCGGGTGGCCGACCACCACATGCAAACCTTCCAGGCTGGCTAATTGCGCCTGTAACAATGCCAGCGTTGCTTCAGTTTTTGCGTAGAATACAGGACGCAGCAGTAAATCTTCGGGTGGGTAGCCAGTGAGGGATAATTCCGGCGTGAGTAATACGTCAGCCCCCATGGCATGGGCGCGCCGCGCGCAGGCAAGGATACGCTCACAATTGGCGGTTAAATCGCCAAGCGTGGGATTCATTTGGGCAAGAGCAACATTTACGATCATAGTCATCATGGT
>CAMBDR010000702.1 GCA_945864765.1 Janthinobacterium lividum
AGTGCCACCAAAATCGGGCTAAACACCACCGAGGCGAGTGAGGGTACGCAAATGAGCGTCATCTTGGGCAAGGCGGGCGCGCTTTGAATCGCTTTGCGGCCAGCGTCGAGCAGCGCCAGCGCTTCGCGCGCGGCTGGCAAAAATGCCTCGCAGCTTGCAGTGGCAATCGCACCGCGCCGATGGCGTTGAAACAGCGTGGTGCCGATCTCGTTTTCCAGCACCGCGACGCGCTGGCTAACCTGCGGTTGCGACCAGCGCCGCCGCGCCGCCGCCTTGCTAAAACTGCCGCAATCGACAATATCGATCAATAATCTTAAATCATCCAAATTAATAGCCATAATAAATCCCTATATTAACTATAAGCAGTTGATGGCTTCCATAATAGCTGAAGTGCAGTCAGAATGGGGTCTTATTCGTTTCCAAGGGGCAATTATGAAAATTGCAAACAAAGGGGTGTTGCAGGTACCCAAACCCGGCGCGAGCGAGCGCGCACGGCGCATGGGGCAGCGCTTTATCATGATGGACAGTTTTATGGTGGTGATGGGTTTTCATCTGGTGTTCCCAATGATCAGCCTGCATTTTGTGGATCAATTGGCGTGGGCGGCGGCTGCGGTGGGGTTGGCTTTGGGCTTGCGCCAAATTGCGCAGCAAGGTCTGGGTTTGATTGGTGGCTCGCTGGCTGACCGTTTCGGTGCCAAGCCGATGATTGTGGGCGGCATGCTATTGCGAGGTCTCGGTTTTGTGGTATTGGCCGTGGCGCAGCACCCTGGGGTGTTGATTATTTCCTGCATCCTGTCGGGTTTGGGCGGGGCTTTGTTTGATCCATCGCGCTCGGCCTTGATCGTCAAACTCACACGCCCACTGGCGCGCAACCGGTTTTTTTCTTTTCTGGCGATGCAAGATAGTCTGGCGGGCGTGTGTGGTGCCTTATTGGGCACCTGGCTGCTGGCGTTTGATTTTTTCTGGGTAGCGATGGCCGGGGCCGGTTTTTTCTTTGTCAACGCCTTGCTCAATGCATGGCTGTTGCCGGCTTATCGGATTGCCGCCAAACCGGCTGCGCCCTGGGACTCGATGCAAAGGGTATTGCGCGACAAACCGTATATTTGGCTGGTACTCACCTTTAGCGGTTATTTTGTGCTGCTGGTGCAATTGATGTTGCTGGTGCCCGTCACCATCAAACAATTGGCGGGCAATGCGCAGGCGGTAGGTGCCATGTATTTTATGGACGCGGTGCTCTCGATTACTCTGGTTTACCCGCTGGCGCGTTTGGGCGAGCGCTATTTGCGGCTCGAAACCCGGATTTTGCTGGGCATTGCCTGCCTGACCGTGAGCCTGGCGGCCATGGCATGGGTGCAGCATATTGGTCTGGCTTTTGTGGTGCTGGCGCTGTTTTTTATTGGCACCCTGATTGTCGAGCCGGCGCGTGAAGTCTTGTTTGCGCAATATGCCAGGCCCGAAGCGCGTGGCAGTTATTTGGGCATGAGTCGGGTTGGTTTGGGCCTGGGTGGCTTGACCGGGTTTATTGGTGGTGGCTTTTTGCAAGACCTTGCTGGCCGCCTGCAATTGCCCGGTTTGCCCTGGTTGGCTCTGGCAGCCGTTGGGGTGCTGACCATGTTTGCGCTGCATCGGCAATTTAATCCGCGTTTGGCTGTGGGGCAACCGTTGTCTTATTGTGGTAAATGAGTGCCGATATAGCCAACTTCCACTGTTTTGGTGCTGGCGTCAAAGCGAATATGAATGCGCCCGCTGGCACCAAAGCGGGCGTGCCATTCATACAGGCAAGTGAGGCCATCGGCATTTTTAAACCTGCGGGAATCGACAAACTTATCGTTTTTCATCCTTTCCACGCTTTCGGGCGACACTCTGGTTTTCCAGTTGGGTGCCGCGCCGCCAGCGTTTTTCCAATCTGCGGCACTACTGTTCAGGTCGGCCAGTTTTTGCAAAATCGTCTCAAATGCGTGACCGCCCTGGCTTGCCAGATGGCTTTGCACATCCTGCCCGAAAATTAAGGCAGGGAAGGCGATGCTGCGTTGCTGCCAGAAGTTTTCCGGTGTTAAATGTTTCAGAGCCAGCGCCTGCCAACGAGAAACCAGCTCGCTGGCGTGCTGGCAACAAGCCATATTGTCGATCAGTTCATCCGATTCAACGATCTCATCTGCCAGTAATTCATTGAAGATCACGGTGAATTGATTGGCTTGCCAGATGGGTGCCGTGGGCAGCGAGATGGCGATGCCAGCCAGATGGGCGCATAACACCAAGGCGTCGCTTTTGACTGGTGCGGCGGGTTCTGAGCGCAAGAAGCGATCTTTGACTGATTCGGTCAGATCCTTTTGCAAGGGCAGTTTTTGCGCCAAACGCATCCAGAACAGCGCGCTGTCACGTGTCGCGCCGGATTTTTGCATGCGTAACAGGCAATCGAGCAAGCTTTGATCCGGCGTCATTTTGATTTGGTCGAAGCCATGCTGCAAGCGCAAACTGGCAGGCACCCATTTATCCTTGACCAACAAGGCCATGCCTGCACTCAGATCAGTTAGCGCAAGGCTGGCTTTTTCTGTTGACCAGCCATCGGTTGTAAACGATTCTGGAATCGGAATCATCTCGCGCATGGTTTAACCTTTGCTTTTGGGGGCCAGCAAATGGGCGAGGTTTTCATCATGTTGATCAAAAAAGCCGCTTGGCCATTGATCCAGTCTGCCATCGGCATCAATTTTGGGCGTGGTGACAAACGCTTCGGCACCTTTGCGTTCAAAATAATGGAATGCCGCTTTGTTGGGGGCCAATTGCCCGTCCCGAATGCACAGGCGGGCACCATCGAGTACATGGTCGCTGTGGGTTTCCACAATGACCTGCACGCCAGCGGCAGCGGCACGTGCCGCCAATTGACCCATCCGGGTTTGGCCGCGCGGGTGCATGTGGGCTTCCGGGTTTTCCAGCAGGATCAAGGCGTCGGCTGGTGCGGCCAGCAAGGCGACAATCACGGGCAGGGCATAACTTAAACCAAAGCCGACATTGGTGGCGCGGAAGGCGCGGGTTTTGACATCGCCGGGGCGGTCAAATTCGAAACCGCTTAACGCTGAATCGGCGCGCGCTACAGGATCAATATTTAAGTGGCAGCCGGGGCTGATTTCTTGCAGCCAGGCATCGACTTGGTCAAGCAAGGTGCGGCCAGCGTTGGGGGTGAGGCGCGGATCGCCTTTTTCCAATTCGATTTTTCTTCCGTGTGCCAGCAGGAAGTGCAGCACATATTGTCCGTGTGTCCCGAGGTCTTGTACCCGTGCGTGTGCTTCGGATAAAGGCAGCATTTTGCGCGGCCCGAAGCGTTCGGCAAAAATATAGTGGAAGGCATTGCC
>CAMBDR010000703.1 GCA_945864765.1 Janthinobacterium lividum
CGCTCAACTGGGAGTTTTACCAAACCAAAACCGGCGCGCATCTGGAAAAAGCCAAGGCACTCACCGAGCTGGGCGAGGCAATGCAAAATTTGGCCGCCCAAAACCAGCGCGTGGTATTGCCGCTGGTTGCTTATTACGGCACTGGCCGCCTGTATAACCAGAACGAAAACGCAAGCAGTTACGCCCATGAGAGCGAGTTTTTTTCCCGCACATCCGGCTACCAGGATTGCCTGAACCCGGCAGCCAACTTGCGCTATTTTGAACGCTGGTTTTCCTACGCGGTGCGCGCCGACTCGGACGTGCGAAACAAGCAAAAAGAACAGCTCGGCAATGCCTATGTCGAAGGCGACACGCCCTATAGTGAATTGATCAGCGTTATTTGCAACGTGGTTGACGAGTGTGTTGGCATTGCCGGCTGGCGCAACCTGCACTACAGCTTTACCGATGAGTGTCTGGTCATGACGCATCTGACCCAAGGTGAGTTGGCCATCGGCCAACTATCAGACGGCATCCGCAACATGATTGCCATGGTCGGCGATATTGCTTACCGCATGGTCAGGTTGAATCCGCAATTTGGTCGCAAGGCGGCCAAGCGCACACCGGGTATTGTGTTGATCGATGAAGTCGATTTGCATTTGCACCCTGAGTGGCAGCAAGAAGTATTGGGACGGCTGACGACGGCATTTCCCTGGATTCAGTTCGTGGTAACGACACATAGCCCACAAGTAATCAGCACAATCAGGCGTGACCAGGTTCGTATCATTGGTGAAGACATACAAAACAACCCGATTGCCAACCCACCGGATGGCGGCACGTATGGCCGCAGCAATGCCGATGTGATGCAAGCCGTAATGGGCGTCGATCCAGAACCGATGGTGGAAGGCACGCAAGACTTGCGCCGTTACATGGCGATGATTGAACAACGCGATTGGCGCACCGAGGATGTGCGGCAGTTACGCCAAACATTGGAAAAAACATTCGGGCGCGACCATGCCAGTCTGGTTCGCGCCGACACGATTATTCGTCGCCGCGAGGTCATGAGCAAATGAGGTCAATAAAAAAGGTATCTGAAAATGAGTGCTGCAAAAAGCTTCGGGACAGGCTAAAAAAGCACCAAAAGGAAGTGGCAGAAAACAAACATTCGCCAAAAGCATGGAAAAATTTCCGCAAAAGAGAATGTACCCGGACAATTTGTTTATATGAACAGTTTGGCTTGTGTGCGTACAGCGAAGTTTTGCTTGACGACGATGAGCGAGGGATGCATTTTGACCATGTTGAAGCCAAATCGAATAAGCCGGAACGGACATTCGAGCATACCAATTTGCTTCTTAGCGCCTTCAGGGATGGTGGGCTGCGCGTGAAGAACGATGACGTTGATGGCGATATTGCGTTTGAATCCGACCAAGTCAACGACGGCGAGCATGCTACGCAAGCGCAAACGGATGACATTTGCATGCACCGTAACAAACATGATGTTTTCGGCGGCCACGCACGTATCATGCATGATGCCAACGACTTCATTCATCCGCTTTGGCATTTGCAAAATCGTGGCGATGTGAGAAAGTATTTCCATTACGGCGCTAATGGTCGGGTGGAACCAGCTTTGGACTTGGCCGAGGCCGATAAAGCGAAAGTTCTGGATACCATAACACACCTCAATTTAAACTCAAATGTACTCGTCAATCTGCGGCGGCACAGACTGCAAGCACTGGACGAAGCAATCAACGTCATATTGGAAATGTTGGATGAGTTGGATGAGTTAGATGAGTTGGATGCATCAGCAAAACTGGATGAGTTAGCCAGACGTGAGCTTGGCGTGACTGGCGGGAAAATGCTGGAATTTCACAGCGCCGTCATGCAGCGCTTTGAAAAGCGTGGCGAACGGATTATGCAGCAACAGCACCCGCAATGCCTATGCGAAAACTTTAATGATCTCAATCTTGTTGACGCCAATGCTTGCCAATGTCAATGCCACCCCCGTTTCAAACGGGCTATCTGACCATCCGCCAAACCAAGTGGTCGAGCAAAATCTGGTTGCCAATTTTCTGACTACCTCCACGAACGTGCCGATTTACCAGACGTGGAATTTTCCAAACAACAGCGCAATGTGATTGGGTTTGAGGTGGATTTTGGATGAAGTTTGAACGCATGGCGTCCATTTCTTGATTTCTTGCATCGAACATTCAACCACCACTACCGCATCGCTGCCATCGCCGCTTGGGCCAAAAAGCTTGAGCGCGACATGTGCTGCGATTTTGCGAAGGCATCAATAGCCTGCACCAAGCTTTCTTGTAAGGTGATATTGACCCGCACGGCTTTGTTGCGGATTTTGCTTAAATCGATGTCGATCAACATCCAGTACCCCCCCTCAAAGCATGCGTCATTGGCCCATTGCTCGGGCGTGGATGGGGCGGGAATGGGGAAGGTTTCACCCTGAAAATGGACTTCAACCGCCTCCTGCGCCATGCGAGGTAAGTCTTCCAGTGTGTCTGCCGCAGAAAAACAGCCAGGAAAATCCGGGAAAGAAACGCTCCAGGCGCTACCGCTATCTTTGTGAATGTATGCGGGATAAAACATGTTAGCTCCAATCCCAGCCAGCTTGCCGGAAAATATTTCGTAATGTACCGATAGCAATGTCCTTGCGCGGGTGCGGTACGACCACATGCCCGCTTTTGTCAGGATGCTTATATTTCGCGTGATCGCCCTTGCCGCCAACATGTTGCCAGCCTTCTGCACGCAATCGCTTGATAAGTTCGGTACTGTTCATGCGGGTATTATACACACGATATGCGTATCACGAGCCGAATCTAATGTAACCAGGGTGATCGAAGACGCCACCAACCATGGCCGCATCGACATGGCAGTGAAACTGCCGGAGCGCATCTTTTTATTTGAATTCAAGGTGGTGGAACTGCTGCCCGAAGGCCAGGCTTTGCAACAATTAAAAGACAAGGCCTATGCCGACAAATACCGCCGTAGCGGCTTACCCGTGGTGCTGGTGGGTGTGGAATTTTCGCGCACCAAGCGCAATGTGGTGCGCTTTGAAACCGAAGCGGGTTGAGCGCGGCCTGCAAATACATGGTCTGGCTGCGCGGCGGCGGCGTGGGGCTTACTTACCTGCTTGCGAGCAATAAAATAAATACCTGGATTACGCCTGGTACGCGGATTTTATTTGCAGAAAGTGGCACACTGGGTGGTAACGAAACAATCCGGTGTGGAATGGGGGCGATAGGAGTGGGTGGACAAATTTGCTGGGCGGTGCGGACCAGGCCGGGCAGGCCGAAGCGGAGGAGCCGGTGCCGAAGGAGAAAAAGCTGACGCCGCTGGAACAAGCGCAACAAAGAATTA
>CAMBDR010000704.1 GCA_945864765.1 Janthinobacterium lividum
AAAATTGACCGATATGGGTAATGCGCCGACTTTTTATGATGTTTTGGTACAGGTTGAGAAAAACTAAATTCGCGATGGATGAGAGGGACATGTTGGCAATAACAGGCGCATTAGCCGCAGCCAAGCGCAAAATCTCCCGCACCCCGGTGCGGTGGTTGAGCTATTGCGTCGTGCTTTTATGCTGCCTCGGTGCGCCTTGGGCGCGTGCCCTGGGGCTGGGTGATTTGCGGGTGCAATCGAACCTGGGGCAACCACTGCGTGCCAGTATTCCGATTTTGGGGGAACAGGCCGAGGCCTTATTGCAAGTGTGTGTCAAAGCGCGTTTGGTCAATTTGGATGGCGCTTTGATTTCTCCCTTGCGCGTGAGTTTGGGCCATGAAGCGGGTTTGCCTGCCTTGCTTTTGAGCAGCCACCTTAATATTGATGAACCCGCGTTGACGGTGCAATTGGAAGTGACTTGCGAAAACCAGATCAGCCGCAATTATCCAGTCTTACTCGATCCGCTTGAAAGCACCAGTCCGGCGCGTACCGCAACTGCGCCAGGATCAAGTTCAAGCTCGGCCGCCTCATCACCATCATCGTCATCAGCAGCATCATCAGCAACATCGTCATCCTCACCGTCCAGAGTATCATCCAAGTCATCATCGAAGTCAGCATTGAGCAGTTCGCGGCAGGCCGCCAATAGCGATGTCGGCGCTGGCTTGACGCGGCGGTTAAGCCGGGAATCCAAACGCCGGGCACGTAATGTCCTCAAGCTCGAAGCCAGTGACTTAAGCGGTGCGCTGCTGCTTGGCCCGCAGACCAATAGCGCGCCGACTGGCACCAGCGATGATCGTCGATTGCCATTGCAACTGAGCCGCCGTTTGCGCAATGACACCAGTTCTGTCGCGAGTGCGGCACAGGAAGCGTTTTCAGATACCGTGCGTCAACAACAAAACCAGGCGGTTTTTTTTGAACTGGGGCGTGCCGAGTTAAAGCTGATGCAAAAGCAAATTCTCGCCATGGAAGCGGAGCTGGCACAGTTGAAACGAACTGCACCGGCCGCTGCAGTGCCAACACCAGAAGCTGCAACATCAGCGGCTGCCGTACCAACACCAGAAGCGGTAACACCAGCGGCTGCAGAGCCAACATCAGAGGCTGCAGTACCAACGCCAACAGCGGCAGCGGCGGTGCTGCCAGTGATCAATGCGCCCGCCGCGTCGTCGAACCGGGTCGATAACCGTACCCAGCAATGGTTGCTGGGTTTGGCCGTATTGTTGTTGCTGTGCTTGCTGGCGATTGCCTGGTTATTATGGCGTTTGTTGCAATTACGTTCCAGTCAGGCCAGGCTATCATTAACCAGTGTGACGGTTGCGCCGCAATCTGTCATCGGGCATATCGAGCCATCGCTGGAACTGGCAGAAAATAGTCTGGGCAATGAGCCAATACCCGAAGCAACAGCGCCCATTGCAGCCTCCGCAAAAACACCCGCAGGCAAGGGTAAAGGCAAGGACAAGTCAGCCCGTAAAGCGCTGTCCAGTGCGCATGGCACATCGCCGGTGTCTGCCTTTGAGGCTGTGGAGCCAGTGTTAGCGCCCGATGCAGATGAGGCGAGCTTTGATTTTGCGCTGGCCGAACAAACCCAGGCTGAGCCGGGTAAGTCCGTCAAATTGGAAAAAAACGACCCGCTTGACACCGCTGACACCGCTGATATCGCTGATATCGCTGACGGGACGCCACTTCTACCGCCTTTGCATTTTCGCAATGCCATCGATTATGCTACCTCGACCGAAATGCCCAAAGTGGAAGAGTTAAACGATGTGATGTATGAGGCAGAATTTTGGATTTCGCTCAATAAAATTGATAACGCGATTCGCTTATTGGAGCAATATACGATTTCCGATCAAGGTAGTTCACCTTTGCCTTGGTTGTTGTTATTCGATTTGTATCACCGAACTGAGCAAAACGAGCAATACATTAGCTTGCAACGGCAATTTCAACGCTTTTTCAATGGCAAAATTCCCGATTGGGATGATTACGATAATGCTCAGCAAAGCATTGGACTCGAAGCCATGGGGACCTTGATGGCGCGGGTGGAAGTGCTGTGGCACACGGATGAAATCATCCCTTTCCTCGAAAGCTTGTTGTTGGATGACCGCGACGGCACGCGTGAAGGTTTTGAATTGGGCGTGTATCGGGATATCCTGTTTTTGTGTGATCTGGCCAAAGACGTGCGCAGGTCGAATGGTACTCAAGCACAGCGCGCAAGCGAATTGGATTTGGTACCGCTGGAATAATCGTGTTGCAAAAGTAATCGTGTTGTAAACCTTGGGAATTCCATGCGATTTGATGTTGACTTACACCGCCAGACTTTGAAATTGCCTAATCGCGTGGCAGGCCGCATTGCGCTGGAAATGAGCGTGGTCGAAGCGGGCCCGTCCACTGGCGATAAATATATCGCCCCGACCATGGTGTTTGTGCATGGATTTGGCGGCCGCGCCGCGTATTGGGAATATCAGCTGGAACAGTTTCAGGCCGATTACCGCGTCATCGCGCTCGATTTGCGCGGTCATGGCTATACCGACGCACCTACCGAAGCCGAAGGTGGGCATTATGATGTGCCCGAATTGGTGGCCGATCTCGAAGCCGCCCTGCTGGCCCTCTCCGTGCCGCAGCAATTTATCATGATCAGCCATTCCTTTGGCGGCGCACTGGCCGCTTACTTTGTGAATAAGCATCCACAGCGGGTTTCCGCCCTGGTGATTATTGCCTCGGCGGTGCAATTTCGCTTGCGTTTGCTGGGGCGCATGTTTTTGCGGCTGCCGCCGCGCTTTTTAACCGCAATCCGCGAATTATTGCCCTGGGTCGGGTTTAATGCCGCCAAAATGTATCCTCCCGCCCATGTGGTGTATTTGCAAAACAAAAATGCCTTGATGGATTGGGATGGGACTGCGTATTTGCGCAACATTAAAGTGCCCAGTCTGGTCATTTTGGGACAGCGCGATATTTTGTTTGCGGCAGAATCTTATACTGAAGTGGCAAAACTGATTCCCGATGCCGAACAAGTGATTGTTCCGGTGTCGGCACACCAGGTCATGGTGGAGCGCCCGGACGCTGTCAATCGTACCATTGAGCGCTTTTTATCGGCACAGCTTGACCCGGTTGCGCTGGCGGAAGTGCGTGCTTTGCAAAAAGCCACCAAACGACAGGTACGCAAACAACTCGAAGTCGAGCGGCCATGGTTGAAATATTACGATGCACGTACACCGTATCGGATTAAATTGCCGACCGTGGCCTTGCCGCGCTTGCTTGAAACCACGGCCCGTCGGTTCGGCAAGCTGAATGCCGTGTCGTATTTTGGCAGC
>CAMBDR010000705.1 GCA_945864765.1 Janthinobacterium lividum
GAGCTTTGAAGATGAACTGCATGCGTTGGTCGATGCTGTCTGTGAAAAATCTGTTCCGTTATCCGATGAGATTTTTAAACTGGTTTCGAAGATTGAGGAGCGCCAAGCCACAGCACGGGCTGCCGCTAAAAGGGATGTCGATTGGTTCGATCAACAATGCCCGATCCCTATAGTTCCATCGCTCAATTCTGTCGCTACCGTAGTGACTAGCCGAAGCCAACGCAAGAACAAATTTCTTGAAGAATGGTTTGGCACATTGCAACTTCTTCGTGATATCGGCTTTCGACTTCGGGAATATCGCCCTTCATGGGTTAGTGCCGAAGTGCCCGATGGCGTGCATGTAGATCAGTTCCTTCATGCTTACTACTATCTGCAAGTGCGGGAGGGGAATGCGCAACCTTTTGATGTCCATTTCGATAGGCACCACTTGAATCCGGACGCGGCACTAATAGAGCAGATGTGTTGGTGGAAGGGAGGGACATATGAGCATAAAGATGAATCGGAGTTTATGCATAATTGGGCACCTTCGACAAAGGCGCTTCTTGCAAAAGATAAGATTCTGCTACTCAATGAAGATGACTTTACCAAAGTTGTCCAACAGGTTCATGCGATGCGTGAACACGCCACCAGACTTGATAACGACGTGGTTAAACTCACAACGGCGGCTACGTACTCGCGGGAAGAGAAGGTGGTCGCGTTCGCACGATGGCTTTATACGGAGAAATCAAGTGCTAAAAAAGCGGTCCTCGAAACCATCCATTTTGTCCTCTACGGTGGCGCTGCCGCAAGGTTGCCCGAGCGGCTTTGGGAGGCGATAAACAATCCGGAATGGAAAATTTCCCATTTGGGGTTGAGTAGTTTGGGTGAGATGGTCGGTTGGGCTTTGCCTGAGCAATTTCCACCTCGAAATTCGCGTACCAGCAAGGCCCTTCGCGCCCTTGGGAACAATGTAAGTGTGTACTAAATAATGACAACAATCACTATCTGGCCAAGGAGAAATTTTTGACTGAAATCGTAAAGCGCCTGAACCCGATTCGCAGTGTTCTGCGACGACTCTTCACAGTTTCAAGTAATCGATTTTTGGTGTTGCTAGCATGGCTAAAAACGCTTCCAGTTGCGGCGCGCCCATGTCGCCGGTTTTTTCATTTCATACTGGCGAGTAAAAATTTTTACCCAGTCGCCAGCGAATTTTCCAGTCTTCAAACTATAATGCAGATGGCAAATTCGTTCCTGTACTTGATCTATCGGCAGATGGGTTGCAAGCTTCGGGCGATAGTAATTTTTAAAATGAACGATGCAATTGGGAGAACCTGATGGCGAAGATTGCTCTTGTGACGGGTGCGAGTCGAGGTATAGGTCGGGGAACGGCAATCTCTCTGGCAAAACAGGGCTTTGATGTCTATGTCACTGGCAGAACGGAAAGTAATCTGGCCAAGCTTCGAAATGAAGTCGAAGCGCTGGGGCAAAATTGCACGGCCATTGCTTGTGACCATAACAGCCTCCCGGATACGGTACGGGTGTTCGAATCATTGGAGAACCTGACTTTTGACATCGTTGTCAATAACGCCTGGAGCGGATATGAATTGATGAATGAAGCGGGTCAATACACCTGGGAGAACAAGTTCTGGGAACAGCCCGACCATCGTTGGCAGTCAATGATCGATGTGGGCCTTCGCACTGCATTTATTTGCAGCCGCCACAGCTCAAGGGCGATGGTCAAAGCGGGAAAAGGTCTGATCGTCAATATTTCTTGGTGGGCCGCACGAAAGTACATGCAAAATGTCATTTATGGCATTTCCAAGGCCGCAATCGACAAAATGACGGCTGATATGGCGTTTGAACTTCAACCCTTTGGCGTGGCGGCGATTTCTCTCTATCCTGGACTGGTCAGGACGGAATTAGTGCTGGAGAACGCGCAGTACTTCAATATGGAAAACTCGGAATCTACCGAGTTTGAGGGCCTGGTCATTGGCGCACTATCGCGCGACCGGGACCTGCTGGTAAAGTCGGGCCGTTTCCATACCAGTGCGGAACTCGCTGGTGAATATGGGATTGTTGACATTGATGGCAAGAGGATCAAGGAAGAACGATTGGCCATGTGAATTCAAAAGCCAACTTGCCGGTCGAGAGGGCCGTATGGCGCAATGTGTGGCGCAATACATTGCGCCCTACGCTACTTACGCGGGCAGCAGTTGCAACAATTTGGGCTGCCATAAAAATCAATTCCCCACCAAAACCTGCATAACAGTTCGCCAAAATCACCCACTGTACCGCACCATTTTTGCCCAATCTGGTTCTTGTGAGCGCTCCGGCAGCCAGATATAATACCGCTCTTAACCAGCATTAACAAAAGAGGTAGAGCAATGACCGATGAACAGTTTGCCAATCTGGTAGCCATCCTGGAGCACAAGCTTCGGCAAAATCCGGCTGCCTACCAGAGCCGTGTGTTATTGCTCGCCTGCCTTGGCAATGCGTATATGCTGGCGATTTTGCTGGTGGTAGCCTTGATGTTTCTGGGCGCAGTGGTGTCGATTATCTGGCTCAAGGCCCTGGCGATCAAAATCATTTTGGTGCTTGGCGTGTTTCTGTGGTTCACCATCAAAGCCCTGTGGATCAAATTCGAGCCGCCTGTCGGCATTGAGGTCACGCGCCAGCAAGCGCCGGCCTTGTTTGAGGTGATCGATCACTTGTGCCAACACCTGGGGGCACCCCGTTTTCATCATGTATTAGTGATTGACGAGCTCAATGCGGGGGTGATGCAGGTGCCGCGCCTGGGCATATTTGGCTGGCCGCGCAATTATTTGCTGCTGGGCTTGCCGCTGATGAAGATCATGACCGAAGCGCAATTTACCGCCGTGCTGGCGCATGAATTTGGCCATTTGGCGCATGGCCACGCACGCCTTGGCAACTGGATCTATTGCCAACGACGGCGCTGGAACCAGCTCGCTGAGTTGCTGGAGCAAAACAACAGCAAAGCCACCTTCCTGTTCAAGCCGTTTTTCAAATGGTTTGTGCCGTATTTTGCGGCGTATTCTTTCCCGCTGGCGCGTGCCAATGAATACCAGGCCGATGCCGTGGCGGTGGGCCTCTGTTCAAAGCAGGTAATGGCGCAGGCACTGACCGCCAGCGAAGTATTGTCGCGTTTTTTGAATGAACACTACTGGCCCGGCATTTTCAAACAGGTGGAAGCCACGCCACAACCCGGTTTTTTACCCTTCGCGAATATGACGCCGCACAGCCTGGAACAAATGACGGCAACGGAGGCACAAACCTGGCTGGAGCAGGCTCTGGCCAGGCCAACCGATTGCGCCGACACCCACCCGGCCCTGTCAGATCGC
>CAMBDR010000706.1 GCA_945864765.1 Janthinobacterium lividum
CGTAAGCTGACCCCATCGATCATATTAGTTTAATTAGCTACATTATTTAGTACAGGACAGGCCATGGAGTTTTTCCGCATCAAGAAGGATATTCCCTTCATGAAACACGCGTTGATTTTCAACGTGATTTCCGCTCTCACTTTCGTTGCAGCCGTATTTTTCATTTGGCAAAAGGGACTGCATTTATCGATTGAATTTACCGGCGGTACGGTGATGGAGGTGGCCTACCCCGGAGCCGCCAATATTGAGGGCATACGCAAAACGGTGGATGGATTGGGCTATACCGATAACCAGGTCACCAGCTTTGGTAAAGCCCAGGACGTTTCGATCAAAGTGCGCGCTTCCAAACAAAAAGCCAGCAATAAAGTGGCCGATCAGGTGTTTGAAAGTTTGTGTGCGGCTGAAGGCGGTAAGTTGGGTCAGGTGAAACGCTTGTCGAACAAGGGCGAAATGGTGGAAAAAACCGCTTGCCTCGATCCTGCCAACCCGGACAAAGATAAAGTGACCTTGCAAAAAGCCGAATTCGTCGGCCCGCAAGTGGGTGATGAATTGGCGCATGACGGGGTGAATGCCTTGATCATGGTGGTGATTGGCGTGATGGCGTATCTGGCGCTACGCTTTGAATGGAAGTTTGCGGTGGCGGCGATTATTGCCAACTTGCATGACGTGGTGATTATTATCGGCTTCTTTGCCTTCTTTGAATGGGAATTTTCCCTTACCGTGTTGGCGGCGGTGTTGGCGGTGTTGGGTTATTCGGTGAATGAATCGGTGGTTATTTTTGATCGTATTCGCGAAAACTTCCGCAAGCAACGCCGTGCCAGCGTCACCGAAGTGATTGATAACGCGATTACCAGCACCATCTCGCGTACCATCATCACCCACGGCTGCACCCAGATGATGGTGCTCTCGATGCTGTTGTTGGGCGGGGCCACCTTGCATAATTTTGCACTGGCACTGACCATCGGGATTTTATTTGGTATCTATTCTTCGGTGTTCGTGGCGGCAGCAGTGGCAATGTGGTTGGGCGTCAAGCGTGAAGATTTGATCAAACCGATTAAACAGGATGACGAAACCGGTGGCGCCGTGGTTTAAGTCGGGATCACGCTGCAAACTGAATTTGGGTTGAAAAAAACCGCCAGGCCGGGTATCGGTTCTGGCGGTTTTTTATTGTCAGCGCTTATTGACTTGCTGCTTATTGTACTGTCAATACTTCCACATCAAACACCAGAGCGGCGTTGGGTGGAATACTGCTACCTGCACCAGTACTGCCATAGCCTAGCGCGGCTGGAATAATCAGGGTGCGCTTGCCGCCAACTTTCATACCCAATACGCCTTGATCCCAGCCAGCAATCACTTGGCCGATGCCAAGCGTAAAGGTGAAAGGCGTCTTGCCGATGGAGGTATCGAATTGCGCGCCTTTGAATGCAGTCGCATTGACGTTGTATAGATAGCCGGTGTAATTGACGGTGATGCGTTTGTTGTTGGTGGCTTCTGTCCCCGTGCCAACCACGGTATCGGTTTTGATCAGCGTAGTGATTTGCTTGGAACCGCTAGGGTCAGTAGGATCAGGTGTGGGCGTAGGGGTGGGTGTAGGGGTGGGTGTAGGGGTGGGGGTGGGCGTAGGCGTGGGGCTGCTGCCACCACCACAGGCAACCAGGTTACTGGTGATGCTTGCTATTAACAATAAGGACGCGGCGAATTGAATGGAAGGTTTCATAATAGTCTACAGAATGGAAAATACGGTAGTCTACTATGAAAAGTGCGATTTGTCGCGCGTGCAGCAAGCTCGATTGGCTTGCTGCACGGAGAGACGCGCACTGACTGCCTTTCTCTTACGGCGTGCTGTGCTTACAAAATGCAACTTCGTCCCAGATTGGCCAGGGCTGGGTGTCGCCCGTGGTGAGCAACAGATTGGCCTGTAGTTTGACAATATAGGCGCAGTCAGCAAGGTCGGACATGGCAAAATGATTGATGGCAGTACCAAAACGGTTGTCTGCCGTGCCAGTCGCCGCCGGCGTGAAGCTGTGGCTGCCTGGGCCAACCATGGTGAGGTTGAAGGAGCCAAGGTTGGGATGCGCGGCAGTGTATTTGACGGTGAGGGAGGCGTTAATCTCGGCACAGCCGCCCAGGCTCAATTCCTCTATATCAACCGAAGCGACACACAATTCACCATCGACTTTGTGCGGCACCCAGGAGCCATTTTTCGAAACCTTGTCGTAATGGGTGTTCATCACCGCCAGCCGCACGCAAGTGCCAGCCAACTGCGTGCTGCCAGGAACGGGCAAGCCGCCAAAGCTGGCTGCTTCGCGCACCTTCATGCGCAAGGAATAAAAGTAATTGCGCCCAAGTAGCGTGCCGCCAGTGGCCGCGCTCTGGCCTGCATGCACTAGCGACGCATCAATGGCACCGAAGGCGCGCAGCATCGGCGAGATCAGGTTGATTAATCCGGGGTAGGAGCCTGTAGCGGGGACAAAATTACCCTGCGGCGCGAACACATTACTCTCCTGCGGTACACGTACCCAGCCATCCGGCGATACCGCTGGCACCAGCACGTGCGGCCCGGCCACGCCACCGAGAATATAGTCTTTTGTTTCAACCGGATGGAGCAACACCCCGGTGTAATGTTCCCATGTGCCGATATTGGTTGGCGCGATCATCGTCATCGGCACCTGGGTATAGGGGCCAAGCAGATTGCTCACCGGGTCCCAGGCTGCGACTTCGAAGGCATATTCCAGCGGGTGGCTGTTTTTGGTTTGGGAGAGGATGCCGTTCAGGCGTAGCGTTGAATAGAAGGCGCGATCATCAACGAGGGTCTTGCCGTCACCGCCCGCGCCAGTGTCGATATCGGTCAAGTAGTTATACCCGCCGATCTTATTGAACACCGATAGCGTCTCGTGGAACTCTTGCGGCAGCATAGCCTTGTCAATGCACAGTTCCACGCAAAAACAGGGTCCTGCGTTTTCGCGATCCGGCGCGCGCCCGCGTGAGCCGGGTTCCACCAGCAGTGCTGATCCGGCCATGGTTTCGACTTTGAAGTAGAGATCGGGGCCGCCTATCAATTCCACATTCAACCATGTGCCCAGTTTAAACTCGTCCGAGGCGTAAGTGATGATAAATTTGCCTGCGCTATCGGTCATGGCGGGCAGGCCGAGTACGTCATCGGCCAACCAATCGACATCGAAGGCCCGCACCTGAACGCTGGCTATCAGCTGCCGGGTTTTGCAATCCAAAACCTGTCCGCAAATGGTCCACACATCAAACAAGACCAATACCGCACACCAGAAGCGATGCGGCAGGCAATAATCCCAAACCGCAATAAAGCCATTTTCGGTTCGGC
>CAMBDR010000707.1 GCA_945864765.1 Janthinobacterium lividum
TTACGTTGGACCAAAAATACTGATTTTTATCTCGGCCATCCAAGTCGGTTGTTGCCATTAACAACAACCGCACCGGAGCAAGATACCCCCGTGCTTGAAGTTGCATAAATTTTCCACTACCATTTTAAGACGTACATTTCAAATTACCGTCCTCATGCATTGGGTAGAGGAAATCCCCCGCCCCTGTTTGATCCAAATCAAACGAAAGCAATTTAAACTTGGCAAGTCATGGCAGTGAGAGTCCATCCAATCTATAATCGCGAACATTTTTCTTTTCCCCTTTCAGCTTATCTGCCATGTTAAAAGCCCCCGAACTGTTATTACCCGCCGGATCACTGGCCAAAATGCACGCCGCCTTTGATTTTGGTGCCGATGCGGTCTACGCCGGCCAGCCGCGCTACAGCCTGCGCGCGCGCAACAATGAATTTTCCACGCTCGATATTTTGCAGCAAGGCATAGACGGTGCCCATGCGCGCGGCAAATTGTTTTTTGTGGCCAGCAATATTTTTCCGCACAATGCCAAGCTTAAAACCTACATCAAGGATATGGAACCGGTCATCGCCATGAAGCCGGATGCGCTGATTATGGCCGACCCCGGCTTGATTATGATGGCGCGCGAAAAGTGGCCGGAGGTGAATGTGCATTTATCGGTGCAAGCGAATGCGGTGAACTGGGCGGATGTCAAATTCTGGCAGAAAATGGGCTTGACCCGGGTGATTTTATCGCGCGAACTCTCGCTGGATGAAATCGAAGAAATCCGCCAGCGTTGCCCGGATATGGAGCTGGAAGTGTTTGTCCATGGCGCGCTGTGCATTGCCTATTCCGGGCGCTGTTTGCTGTCGGGCTACTTCAATCACCGCGACCCGAATCAAGGCACTTGCACCAATTCTTGCCGCTGGGATTACAAGGTGGAAAACGCCTTGGAAAACGAAACGGGTGATTTGGCGCGGGTTCCGGTTCAAACCATTCAGTTTAATTACGGCCAGGCTTTGGAGCAGGCCAATCAATCCTTTTCTGCCATGGGCGACATGCCGCGCCACCCGCTGGCAGACCAACCGTATTTGATTGAAGAAGCCGGACGGCCAGGGCAATTGATGCCGATTCTGGAAGATGAACACGGCACCTACATCATGAATTCCAAAGATTTGCGCGCGGTGGAACACGTGGAGCGGCTGTCCAAAATTGGCGTCGATTCATTGAAGGTGGAAGGGCGTACCAAATCGCTGTACTACGTGGCGCGCACGGCGCAAGTGTATCGGCGTGCGATTGACGATGCGGTGGCGGGCAGGCCGTTTGATGCGCAATTGCTGGGGCAGTTGAATGGTTTGGCCAATCGCGGTTATACCGACGGCTTTTATCAGCGCCACCACACGCAGGAGCACCAAAATTATATGGAAGGCGTCTCCAAGGCGCACCGCAGCCAGTTTGTCGGGCAGGTGTTGGGCGTGGCTGATGGCTGGGCCGAAGTGGAAGTGAAAAACCGCTTTGCCGTGGGTGACCAGATTGAAATCATTCACCCCTGTGGTAATGAGATTGTGACGCTGGCGGCAATGAAAAATGCTGATCCGACGCCCGAGGTGCGGGCTAGCAAAACCTCGGGCAAACCCTCCGACAAACCCGCCCATGATGCGCCGTTGAGCATGGTGAGCGGTGCCGGGCACCGGGTGCGGATTCCGTTGGATGGCAAATACGACAAGGCTTTGCTGGCGCGTATGTTGTAGCGATTGCGGATCACCCCTGGCTATTCACGCCATGGGTTGATCCTGCCAATTTTCAAACCGCAAGCCAGGTACGCGATTAAACTCCGAAACATTTCGTGTTATCAGGCATAGGTCCGATGCGCGGGCAATGGCTGCAATTTGTAGATCATATGGCCCAATTGGCCTGCCTTCACGGGCTAACAAGGCCCGTATCTCACCACAATGCTCGGCAGCACGATCATCAAATGGCAAGCTCGGTACACAAGCCACCAATTCTCTGAGCCGCATTTGATTTTCTGCGATGCGAGTGCTTTTGCACGAACCAAACCATAGCTCGGCCCATACTGGCGCACACATCCAAAGCGAGTCCAGCCCGGCGTGCTACACACCTCTGACCATGTTTTGTTGATTCTTCAGAAATGCAATCCAGGCATTGGTGTCAAGCAAAAATCCTTTCATTCGAATGACTCCCGCTGGCTGTCATTGGGCAAATCACCCGTGCTGACATCATTCGGGAAATCGTCACCAATACAGCCAGCGAACCGTTTGATGAAAGCTGCGGTGCTGAGCGCGCCGACGCTGTGGGGGGGAATATTGTAACGCTGACTAAGATAGCTTATGAAATCAAGCGCCTCGCGCTGTAATTCAACAGGCAGCGTGCGCGCTTGCGTACAAATTGTTGTAGGTAAGTCCATATTTGCACTCCTTCATATTGAACGACTTGTGGCCCGGCTATGGCCGTGTGAATTAAACAAAGTGGATCATCGGCATCCGCATTGCAGTGCTCATTCTACCACCAGCGGGTAGCAACGCAATCCCAATAAATAAATGGCGACCGGTGCCGCATTATGTGGTGACTATTATTACTTTACGATGCTTTCTGGTTTATACTGGGGCAATCTAACTTTCCTGACGGTATACGCCCATGCCAACTACCTCTTCCTTCTCTTGGCTGCACTTGACTGACCTGCATTTTGGTTTGCATGGGCAAGACTGCCTTTGGCCTAATCTGCGCCAACCATTTTTGGCTGATTTGGAAGAGTTGCATAAAGCGACCGGGCCTTGGCAGGCGGTGTTGTTTACGGGCGACCTTGTGCAGCAGGGTAAATCTGCCGAGTTTGCAGCGATGCAGAAAGCGGTGCTGGACAGGTTGTGGGAAAAACTGGCGGAATTGGGATCGGGCGATGCGGTGCTGCTGGCGGTGCCGGGGAATCATGATTTGTTTCGGCCTGACCCCAAGGCGGATAACGCGGCTGTTGATACGCTGCTGGAACCTGATGACTTTCAACGCATCGCTGCCAAGTTTTGGGACAAGCCGGCTGGCCCCTATCGTAACGTGGTGCGGGAAGCCTTTGCTGCTTATACTGATTGGTGGCAAACCACGCCACAGCGCCCTGCCAGCAATTTTGCCGATGGCATGCTGCCCGGTGATTTTGCCTGCACCCTGCTCTGCGGTGAACAACGCATTGGCATCATCGGGCTAAATACCGCGTTTTTGCAACTGGGTGGCGGTGATTACCAAGGCAAACTGGTGTGGGATGCGCGGCAATTGCACGCCGTTTGCGGCGGTGCTGCGGATGATTGGTTGCGAGAGCATGATGTATGCCTGTTGCTCACGCACCAGGGGCCGGATTGGC
>CAMBDR010000708.1 GCA_945864765.1 Janthinobacterium lividum
AGGCAATGTGCTGGAATACCTACAAAGTAGCGGCGCTTTACCCGGGTGCTTTGAGCGCATGCTGTATCAGGCCCATGGCTGGAATGCCTTGCTTGATCAGCAGCAAACCGGCATGGCGCAATCGCGCTGGAAATATCCGTGCAATAAAACCATGCTCGATAGTGCCGATGGCGTGATCGTGCATTCGAACTTTCCCGCCAAATTGGCACAGCAATGGTATGGCCCGGATGCCACCCACCATTGGCGTGTAATTCCGCTATTGCGCTGTCTGCCACCCACACTACCGACCCGCGAGCAGGCCCGCGAGCACCTCGGCCTTGGTGCCGGGCAGTTTATTGTCTGCTCGTTTGGCATGATCGGCCGCACCAAGTTTAACGACCGCTTGCTTGACGCATGGGAAGCCAGTCCTCTGGCGCAAGACCCACAGTGCGAACTGATTTTTGTCGGGGCCAACGAGCCTGGCGAATATGGCCAGGCGCTGGCTGCGCGCCTGCGCGGGCGCGCCAAGGTGCGCATCACCGGTTTCGTCAGCGCGCAAGATTACCAATACTGGCTGCAAGCCGCCGATGCAGCGGTGCAACTGCGCACGCAAGGCCGGGGCGAAACCTCGGCGGCGGTGCTCGATTGCCTGCTGCATGGCTTGCCTACCATCGTCAATGCGCATGGCGCGAATATCGAATTACCCGATGATGTGTTGATCAAGCTCGACGACGCCTGCCCACTACCCGCCCTGACGCAAGCGCTGCTGGATTTACAGCAGCAAGCCAGCTTGCGCGAGCAGTTGCGCGAACGCGCGCGCGCCTATATGCAAGCCGCCCACGCGCCCGAGCCAGTGGCGCTGCAATACCGCGACGCCATCGAACAGTTTGCCCGCCATGGCCGCAACCGACCGTATCGCCAATTATTAAATGCACTGGATAATCTGTCCAGCCTCAGCAGCCCGAGTGAGGCCGATTATCTGGCCTGCGCCGCCGCCATTGCCAACAACCAGGCTTGCCAGCTCGTGCCGGGTCAGTTGCAGCAATGCTTCATCGATATTTCTGCCATGGTGCAAACCGATTTAAAAACCGGCATCCAGCGCGTGGTACGCAGCATTATTATGGCGCTGCTGCAACAAACCCCGCCCGGTTTTCGGATTGAGCCAGTCTTCACCCGAGGTGCCAATCAACCCTACCACTATGCCTGCCAATATATGGCCAAGCAATGTGGCGTCAGCAATTTCGCCGTGCCCGATACGCCGATTCAAGCGCGCCCCGGTGATATTTTTATTGGTCTGGATTTATTCATCCAGGGCACCACCCAAAGCCAGGCGCGCTTGCAAGCATTGCGGGATATGGGGGTGCGGTTGCATTTTATTGTCTACGATATTTTACCGCTGCTTCGGCCCGACGCCTTCCCCACTGGCAGCGAAGGCGACTTTGGCGCATGGGTGCAAACGGTGGCCAGCGTCAGCGATGGCTTGCTCTGCATTTCAAAGGCGGTGGCAGCTGAAGTGCAAACCTGGCTGGCGGCCAACCCGCTGCCAATGCCACGCCAACGCCCACTCTCGATTGGCTATTTCCATCTGGGGGCCGATATTGACGCCAGCAACCCCAGCACCGGCATGCCCGAATCCGCCCCCGCCACCCTGCAAGCGCTAAGCCAACGCCGCTCGCTGTTAATGGTGGGCACGGTGGAACCGCGCAAAGGCCACGCCCAAGCCTTGGCCGCGTTTGAATTACTCTGGCAACAGGGCATCGATATCAATCTGGTCATCGTTGGCAAACATGGCTGGATGGTGGATGCCCTGGCTCAGCGCCTGAACAGCCACCCGGAACTGGGCCAGCGCCTGTTTTGGCTGGCCGGGATTTCGGATGAAATGCTGCTGGCCGTCTACCAGGCCAGCACCGCCCTGCTGGCCGCCTCGGAAGCGGAAGGCTTTGGCCTGCCGCTGATTGAAGCGGCGCAACACCATTTACCGATTATTGCGCGCGGCATTCCGGTGTTTAAAGAAGTCAGCGGCGAATATGCGTTTTATTTTGATGGCTTGCAAGCGCAAGACTTGGCCAAGGCGGTGCGCGCCTGGCTCAGTTTGTTTGAAGCGGGCCGCGCCCCAAGTTCGGAACACTTGCCCTGGCTGACCTGGCAACAAAGCGCAGAACAATTAAAGGCGGCGATCTGGGATGGGAAATGGCTCACTGAGTTAGCACCTGAGTTAGCACCTGAGTTGGCACCTGAGTTGGCTCCTGAACAAACTTGCGCGGGGGCAATTGCAAATACCTGACATACGTAACACGCAAACCATTATGTCCGGATTTGTGCAAGAATCCCCAACCCGATAGTAGTAGCGCGCTAAATAGCACACTGAATAACAACCTGAATACCGACTTGGAGGCAGCCACCATGCCACGTGCTTTTATCTTATTGCTTGATTCCTTTGGCCTCGGTGCCACGCCGGATGCCGTGCGTTTTGACGACGCGGGGGCCAATACCTTCGGCCATATCGCAAGCTGGTGTAGCCAGCAAGGCCGCCCACTGCGCCTGCCGAATCTGGAAGCGCTGGGCCTTGCCGCCGCCGCCCATGCCGCCTGCGGTGAATGGGCCAGCGGCTTTGACCAGCGCGACGGTTTTAACGCCGCCTTTGGTGCAGCGCGCGAACGCTCGACGGGCAAAGACACCCCCAGCGGCCACTGGGAAATTGCTGGCGTGCCAGTTGAATTTGAATGGGGTTATTTTGGCCGTGGCGAACCATGCTTCCCCCCCGAATTAACCGATGCCTTGATCGCGCAAGGCCAGTTGCCGGGTTTGCTCGGCCTATGCCACGCCTCCGGCACAGAAATTATTCAACGCCTGGGCGACCAACATTGCGCCACCGGTCAACCAATTATTTACACCTCGGGCGATTCGGTCTTTCAAATTGCCGCGCACGAAAGCCATTTTGGCCTTGATCGCTTGTATGCACTATGCGAAACCGCCTTCAAACTGGTGGCCCCTTACCACATTGGCCGGGTGATTGCGCGCCCCTTCAGCGGCGCAAACGGCCAATACCAACGCACCGCACGGCGTAAAGACTATGCGGTGCCGCCGCCCGCGCCCACTTTGCTGGATAAAATCGTGCAACATGGCGGCCAAGTGTTGGCGGTGGGTAAAGTCGGTGATATTTTTGCGCACCGGGGCATCAGCCAAGAAATTAAGGCCGATGGCAATATGGCGCTGTTTGAGCGCTTGCTGGAGTTAGTCGGCAAGCACCCCAACGGCAGCACCGGAAGCAGCACCGGGGTTGGCAACGAGGTTGGCAACAAACTATGCAGCGCCCCCGATGGCAGCTTAAGCTTTGTTAATTTCGTCGATT
>CAMBDR010000709.1 GCA_945864765.1 Janthinobacterium lividum
GCGATGGCAGCCTGTGGGTCGGTAGCAACCGTGGCCTGGCACACTGGCTGGTCGGGCGGACCCGTTTGGAGGTGATGAACGATAGCGCAGGCAAAGCGCTGGATATTGACGTGAGTGGCCTGGCTGAAGATGCCCTGGGCCGGCTCTGGGTGGCCAGTGCGAGCGGCTTATGGGTGCTGGAGCCGGGTAGCAAAACCTTGCTGGCGATTCACCCGCAGCGCGAGCGGCCCGATAGCCTGATTTCCGATGCCGTGCTGGGCCTGTTATTGGATCGTCAGGGCCGCTTGTGGGTATCCACCGATAAAGGTTTGGAACGGCTGCAAAGTTGGGCCGGGGGCGTCGCCAAATTTGAGCATATCAATGCCTTGTTGGGCCAGCCGGGCAAGAGCCTGGGTAGTAATTTGATGGAAGATAACAGTGGGCGCATTTGGAGTGATGAAATGGTGCTCGAAATCGGGCCAAATCAAATGCATCTTACCGCCATCGCCAAAGCGATTGACATGGATATCGGTGGCAGTTGGGATGGTTCGTATGGCAAAACCAGCGATGGATTTTTGTTGTTTGGCAATACCACCGGGGTGATCATGATTAACCCGGCGCTGTTGCGGCCCTTTGGCTATGTGCTGCCCTTGGTTGCCACTGAACTGAAAATTAATGGCCAAACCCAGCCTTTGGGGACATTGATGCCGGGGCCGGGCGCGGATGCGGTACCCGGCACGCCAATCGCTCTGACCCTGGGGCCAGGACAGCGCAATTTTGCGCTGGAATTTGCCCTGCTCGATTATGTCCGGCCCAAAGAAGTGCGTTACCAATACCGCTTGCTGGGCTACGATAAAAACTGGATCGATACCGATGCCGCGCATCGCAGCGCCGCTTACGGTAATTTGTGGCCGGGGCGCTATACCTTGCAGGTGCGCGCCAGCCATCGCGCTGGCGACTGGCACCCCAATGAGCTAAGAATCGAGCTACAGATTGAAGCGGCGTATTGGCAAACCGGGTGGTTTCTGATGCTTGGCGTGATAATGATGGTGGGCAGCATCTACGCCATTTATCGCTTGCGGATTCGGTTTTTGACCCGCCTGGTGGCCGAGCGCACCGCCGACATCCTGAAATTGGGCGAAATTGGCCGCGAACTCACGTCCACCCTCGACACCGAGCAAGCTTTTGAACGGGTGTACAAACAGGTTATCGCCCGGCTGGACGCCACCGTCTTCAGCATTGCCATCTACGATGAGGCGGCTGAGCGGATTGTGTTTGTCTACGAAATCGAAGACGGCCAACGTCTGCCAGTCAGTTTTTATGGCATGGATGAGCATGATCGGCCCGCCGTGTGGTGCGTGCGCGAGCAGCGCGAGCTGGTGACGGCTTGCAATGCAGAACTGCTCAATTACGTCAGTACGATTTTACCGCCCAGCGTTGGCGAAGCCATGGAAACGGTGGTCTACCTGCCCTTGATGATTGAGCAGCGGGTAATTGGCTGCCTGTCAGTGCAAAGTGCCAAAGCGCATGCTTACGATCAAAGTCAACTGAAATTCTTGCAGGTGCTGGCCAGCTATACCGCCATTGCCCTGGCCAATTCCACCTCCCACGACGAATTGACCCAGGCGCATGATGATTTGGCGCTGGCGCATCGCTCGCTACAAGAAACCCAGCAGCAAATGGTGTTGAAAGAAAAGATGGTGGGCCTGGGCACGCTGACGGCGGGGATTGCGCACGAGATCAATAACCCGATCAATTTTACCCATGTGGCAGCCCAAATTCAACGCACCGATATCGCGGAATTTCAACAGTTTTTACTGGCTCTGGTTGAGCCCGGTGACAATCAGGCGATTCTCGCCGCCTTTGCGCAACGCTTCAGAAAATTGGATGATAACGTCACGCTGATGCTCAATGGCACCGAGCGCATCAAGAATATTGTGAAAGATTTGCGTGCCTTCACCCGCTTGGATGAAGCGGATAAGAAATCGGTGCGCCTGTCAGAATGTTTGTCTTCCATCGTGAATCTGGTGCATGCCCAATGGCAGGGCATCGTTGAATTTCGTACCGAATATGAAGTGGACCCCGAAATTGAATGCTGGCCCGCCTTGCTCAATCAGGTATTCATGAATTTATTGATCAATGGCTGTCAGGCAATCGCTGAAAAGCAAACCGGATCTGGCTTAGGTGGCGGCGCAGGTGGCAGCGCAGGTGGTAGCGCATGTGGTAGCGCATGTGGTCGATTATGCATCTCGGTCAAGGCCGAGCCAGAAAGTCATATGCTCACCATCGTGATTGATGATAACGGGGTCGGCATACCCGCCAGCTTGCAGGCGCGCATATTTGAACCGTTTTACACCACGCGTGAAGTTGGCTCGGGCACCGGGCTGGGCCTCTCGATTGCTTTTGGTATTGTGCAAAAGCATGGTGGTAGCCTGCGCTTTACTTCAACCGAGGGCGTGGGCAGCCAATTTATCGTCAGTTTGCCGTGCTACAATCCATCCATCCCCATCCTTCCATCGAATTGTTAGCGCGAAGCCCCCCCCACCATGTACCATCCATTCACCTCTCTGATTTTGGCCGAACTGGCCCCGCAATTGGGCATCCGCCTGGAGTTGGAGCCAAACTATCAATTCGCCGGGGAATTGATCTTCCCGAATGGCCGCCGCCACCTGTTTCACAATACCAATTTCAACCTCAACGGTGCCGCCGCGCGCCATATTGCGGACGACAAGGGTTATACCGCCCATTTTCTGCGCAAGCAAGGTTTCGCGGTGCCGCAGCATCAAAGCTTTTTTTGCGCTGGCGTGAATGCCAAATTGCCGCCGCCACGCCAGCGCACGCTCTCCGATGCGCAAGCGTATGCGGCCACGCTGGGCTATCCGGTGTTTATCAAGCCAAATAATTTAAGCCAGGGTGCTTTTGTTACCAAGGTGCATGATGCCGCCCAATTGCTGGAAGTGGGTCAGCAAATTTTTGCCCATACCGATGTGTTGCTGGTAGAACAGGCCTTGAGCGGGCGCGATTACCGGGTGGTGGTTTTGGCAGGGCAAGTGATGGCGGCTTATGAACGCATCCCACTGTCCGTAGTCGGTGACGGCCGGCAAGATATCGACGCCTTGCTGCAACAGGCGCGCGCGGCTTGGCACCAACAGGGGCGCGCCAATGCTGGCATCGATGCGCAAGATAGCCGGATCGATGCCAAATTGCAGCAACAAGGCATGAAACGCGCCAGCAAACCTGCCGCAGGGCAACGCGTGTTACTGTTGGATAACGCCAATTTATCCACCGGTGGCAGTTCGTTTGATTTGGGTGATGCGATTCACCCCGGCTTTGCCGAACTGGCTGTGCG
>CAMBDR010000710.1 GCA_945864765.1 Janthinobacterium lividum
ATAAAAAAGCAGTGCTGGAATTATTGCAGATGCTGAGCCATGCCAAATATGGGCCACCAGCGCGGCGGGTGCCACTTGGGACGTTGAAGGATTTATTGCAACAGTGCCGCTAATTGCATCAGTTGCGACCTATTTCAAATCAAACACAGGAGAGTACATGTACACAGGCATAGTCAAAGCCGTTTTAAAGGTGACTGAATTAAACGATAGCGAAGGGCTGCGCAGCCTTACCTTGGACTTCACCGATCCGCTGCTTGAGCAGTTGGAAATCGGTGCCAGCGTCGCCGTTGATGGGGTTTGTTTAAGCGTGGTGACCATCAAGGGCACGGCGGTTTCGTTTGATGCGATGCAAGAAACGCTGGCGAAAACCACGCTGGGCCAACTGCGACCAGGCGATACGGTCAATGTGGAGCGCTCGGCCAAACAAGGCGCGGAAGTGGGCGGGCATATCTTGTCCGGCCATATTGAAGGCATGGCAAGGGTTAGCGCGATACGGACGGAGCCGAATAATCACATCGTCAGCTTTGCCTTCCCCGCAGATTGGAGCGATTATATTTTCCATAAAGGCTTTATCGCCATTAACGGGGCCAGCCTGACGGTGTTTCGGGAATCCAAAGAGAACGAATTCCAGGTCTACTTCATCCCTGAAACGCTGCGCTCCACCACGTTTGCCAATAAAAAAGTCGGCGACCGGGTTAATATCGAAATTGATCACCAAACCAAGGTGATCGTTAATACCGTCAGAAATTACCTGGCCAACCAGCAGGCCAAGGCTTAAATCAAGCCTGGCCCGCCCGGCGCTCAACGGCGGCGCGGCGGGTTGGCGACCGTGCCGTCGCGCTTGACGACCAAAACACGTTTCGCGAGCGCTTGTTCTTCCTTGCCGGGTGTCGGGAAGAAAACCCAATAGGTGTCGGCGTCAGGCCGCTCGACCTCTCGCTCGGCACTGCCCCAGTTCCACTTCTGATCCCTGGCGTATTGCGTGGCCAGTTGTTTGGCCTTTTTCGGGCTGAACAGATCCGGTTTGGCCTCTGTGCCGCGCAGGTTCAAAATACTGCCGTCGGCCTTCACTACCAAGACCCGTTTCCAAAGAATCTCCTCTTCCGCTTTCGGCGTTTTGAAAAACACCCAACTGGTGCCGTCCACCTCCGGTCGGCGCGCCTGTGGATCAAGCTGAACACCATTAACGATGGCCGATTCCGCTTGGCCCCAGTTCAGTTTGTGATCCTTGGCGTAGTGCGTGGCCAGCTTCATTGCAAGGGCCGCCGTATCGGGTGCGGCTTCATTGGCTTGCTCTACCGCATAGCCGCTAGCGCTGCTCAAAGCCAGGCACACACCCAGACCCAATCTGGCCACCATTGGACGATAACTTGTTTTCATTTTTCTTCCCTTTCGCGTAGAAAATCCGGTTTGCATTATCCCCATTTAAGGCTGCGCCGCTTGGGGCAAATCGGCGGCGATCGCTTCTACAATCCGCGCGGCACGGTTGCGTCCCGGCTCATCTTGCATGGGCAAAACGGGCAGATCGGGCTTGATGCCCGCCACTTCATCGCTACCATCGCCACGTAAGCGCACGGCATTGGGGAATTTTATATGCATGCCGGAATACGGCAAGACAATTTCCGGCGCGCTAAACATCGAGCCCGCTCCTGCGCCGAGCGTTGTATCGCCGATGGTTTTGGCGATGCCATTGTCACGCATCACGGCGGCAAACATTTCTGCCGATGAGGCGGTTTTGTTGTCGGTCAACACATACACCGGGCCTGACCACGCACCGCGCAGGTGATCGACCTCGGCTGCCCAATACATGCGCGACGCCAATTGCGTGCCGCCAAGCGCACCGACGGGCAGGTAGTCAATTTGACCGCTGGCGTAGCCAACATTGATGAGCCGATTGTCGCTGGCAGGGTTCCATGGCCTTTGCGTGCGCCATACCCAGGACATATCCGTTTTGCGTGTGCCAAGATCGGCTTTGCGCTGCTTGAGTGTACGGATGGCGTTTTCCAGTGTTTGTTTGGTTTCAGCACTGGCTTCGGGATGGCGATCCAGCCCCTGTTGGAGACTGCGCAACTCTTCATCAAGATACTTGCTCGCCAGCGGCTCGGCGCTGATCAGCAAGCGGGCAGAATGAACATCGCCCGGGGTAAACAGGCGTGATGCCCAGTCACCGCTGTCACCACCACCCGGATTGGTGCCCACGTCCACCAGCACTGCTGCCACGCCATCGGCTTGAAATTGCTTCAATTGTGCAGCCATGGACTGAAACCACGCGGCATCAATATTCGCTCGTATAGTGGCCAAGCTAACCACCTCTTTGCTGCTACTGGCGCGGTTCCATTCGCGGATGCAGGCATCAGGCGGTGTGTCGTTCTCGCGGAAGCTGGGGATGCGAATAATGCCGATGCGCCTTCCCTGTGCCGACTGCACGACACCAGCGCGAAACGGGTGGGTAATGCCATCCGATCTCAGTGCGTAATCGCGCAAGGACTCAAACGGGGCGGAAAACGTCACCATTTCGTGCAGTGTGTAGCCCAATGCGGCGCAGGCTTGGGCTGCGCTCAGCTTATCGAACTGCACTGCTGGCGGCGCAGGCTGATGCGAGCCAGCTTGCCGCGTCGGCACCACCTTCAGATGCCCATCATGAAAACCGGCGATGAAATCCACCAGCGCAGCACGCGCATCCACCCCATTTTCCGCACTCTTTAACGCACGCCGGGTACGGCGCTCAAGCGCGGGCAGATTCACGCCGCTTTGTGGCGAGCCAAACCAGGCCAGATGCGAGTAACGCTGTTCAAGTTGGGTTTTAAGACTGGCATAGTCTTGTAGCCAGGCTTCGCGTTTGAAGACCGGGGGCGCGCTGGTGGCGCTGGTGGCGGGCATGCTGATGCAGGCAATGCAAGCGGTCAGAACAGCCAGGTTGCACAGGCGAGGTGAAAGGCGATCAGTAGTTTGCATTGGTTTGGCTTTTCAGTTGAGGGTAACATCGGCTTTCACCGTGCTGGCTGTGCGCCTTAACGGTTTCAGGGTTTCAGGGTTTCAGAGCGTCCATTCTGGTTTGCAAGGCTTTGTCCACCACAAAATCAGGATAGGCCGTGCGGAATTGATGCCACTCGTCCAAGGCTTCCCTATTCTTTTCAGCTTGCAGTAATTTCTCGATTTTCTGCAACCAAACATTGGCCGGCAACGCAGGCGCTTGCAATACCATGCGTGCCGCACGTACCGTCACATCGGCCGGTTTGGCGGCAGCCTCTGACGCGCCAGCCTGGGTCAATACCGCTGGGGGTGGCGGCGCTGGCGGCGCTGCTGCCGGGGCTGGCGC
>CAMBDR010000711.1 GCA_945864765.1 Janthinobacterium lividum
GTAACCTTCTTTGATGGCAATTATCAGGAATATGAAGCCGACAAGAAGAAGCGTTTGGGCGAAGAAGGAGCCAAGCCGAAGCGGATTCGGTATAAGCCTTTGACGGTGTAACATCGAAATGACATGAACCAGAACGCAAATCAGCCATGAACCAGCGCGAACTGCTCGACATTCTTGCCTGCGGCGAGGATAGTCACCATCAATTCAAGGCCAACATCACTCACCCTGATGAGCTGGCGGCAGAATTGGTGGCGTTTGCCAATTCAGTGGGCGGTTCCCTGTTCATTGCCTGCAAAACCTCAACCTGGCACGCAATGGCACGCTCACACTGGCAGGATTGCTGCTCTTTGGGAGCAACCCACAAATACTCAAGCCCGGTTTCGTGATTAAAGCGGTCGCCTTTCCCGGCACCGTATTGCATGACAACCGCTACCTTGACAGCGAAGACATCGACGGCAATCTGCTCGAACAATATCGCCGGAGCATGGCTTTTATCAAGCGCAATTTGCGCCATCAGCAAGGCACACAGGGCTTCAATAGCCCCGGTTTGCTGGAAATACCGGAAGAAGTGTTTGAAGAATTACTGGTCAATGCCTTGGTGCATCGCGACTATTTCCTGAGTGCGCCCATCCGGTTATTGATTTATAGTGACCGAGTAGAATTGATCAGCCCCGGTCATTTGCCCAACCATTTGGATACGGAACAAATCCGCTACGGGCTATCCAACTTGCGCAATCCTGCGCTGGCATCACACGCTTTTCAAATTCTGCCCTATCGCGGCTTGGGTAGCGGCATCCCGCGTGCGACCAAGGCATGGGAAAATATCTCGCTGGTTGATGATCGAATTGGCAACCAGTTTAAGGCAATTATCCAACGGCCTGATTTATATTCGTTGGAAGCACAGCCAGAGTCAGACCTGAATTTGATCGGACAGCCAGAGTCGCAGCCAGAGTCAGACCTGAATTTGATCGGACAGCCAGAGTCACAGCCCGAGTCGCAGCCAGAGTCAGACCTGAATTTGACCGGACAGCCAGAGTCACAGCCAGAGTCACAGCCAGAGTCACAGCCAGAGTCATTGGCCGACCGTGTTCTCGACTTATTACGCACAGAACCATTGAGCAAGACTGAAATTTCCCTTGCATTAGGCCAACGTAGCGTTTCCGGCCAACTCAACAAAATAATTCGCACGCTCTTAATCTTGCAAGCGATAGAAATGACCCTGCCCGACACACCCAAAAGCCGCCTGCAAAAATATCGTCTCGTAAATTGAAAAATGCTGTTATACTGCGCCCGTGCGGCATTTTGTACCAGTCCCCTGGCCGCTGTCCTGTGACTCCTTAATCTGATTCGCTTGCCTGTGACTGGTGCCACCATATCGTGGCAACAGGCCAATCTCCAATAGAAACGAATATGTCCTTTTCTGAACTCGGTTTGTCCGACGCCATTGTGCGCGCCGTTACTGAACACGGTTATACCATTCCTACGCCCATTCAACGGCAAGCCATTCCTGCCGTACTCGCTGGTGGCGATTTGTTAGCGGGCGCGCAAACCGGCACCGGCAAAACAGCAGGCTTCACCCTGCCCTTGCTACACCGCCTGTCGCAACGTGCGGCCAGTAGCCCCAAAGTGATTCGCGCCCTGATTTTAACCCCCACCCGCGAGCTGGCAGCGCAAGTGGAAGAGAGCGTGCGCACCTATGGCAAATATGTTGATTTGACTTCGACCGTGATTTTTGGCGGCGTCAACATCAACCCGCAAACCCAAAAACTGCGCCGTGGCGTCGATATTCTGGTGGCCACACCGGGCCGCTTGCTCGACCATTTACAACAAGGCACGCTCAGCTTAAGCCATGTTGAAACCTTAATTTTGGATGAAGCCGACCGCATGCTGGACATGGGTTTTATTCGCGACATTAAAAAGATTTTGGCGCTATTGCCGCGCAAACGGCAAAATCTGCTGTTTTCCGCTACCTTTTCGGATGAAATCAAAGCCCTGGCCGACAGTTTGCTCAACGCCCCGGCCATGATCGAAGTGGCACGCCGCAATGCCACGGTGGAAATCATCAAACAAAAGATTTACCCGGTAGACCGCGATAAAAAGCAAGCCCTGCTGGCGCATTTGATTACCGAATTCAGTTGGTTTCAGGTGTTGGTATTTACCCGCACCAAGCATGGTGCCAACAAGCTGGTGGAACAGTTGGTGAAGGGCGGGATTGGTTCGATGGCAATCCACGGCAATAAAAGCCAGGCCGCGCGCACCCGCGCTTTGGCTGAATTCAAAACCGGTGATTTGCAGGTGTTGGTAGCCACCGACATCGCCGCACGCGGGATCGACATCGACCAATTGCCGTATGTGGTGAATTACGATTTGCCGAATGTGCCGGAAGATTACGTCCACCGCATTGGCCGCACCGGGCGCGCGGGCGCTACCGGGGAAGCGATTTCGCTGGTGTGCGTGGATGAACACGAAATGCTGCGCGATATTGAAAAGTTGATCAAGCAAACCTTGCCAAAGACCGTGATTGCCGGCTTTGAACCCGACCCGAATGCGCGGGCGCAACCGATTCAGTTGCGCAGCAATGATCATGCGGGTGGTGGCTTTGGTGGTGGCGGTGGCCGCAATGGTGGGCGTGGCAACAGCGGTGGGCGTGGTGGCAACAGCGGCAACAGCGCTGGCCGGGGTGGCGAAGGTGGCCAGCGTCCGGCAGCACGTGGCGAGAGCAAACCACGTAGCGCAACTGGTGGTGGTAGCAGCAGCACTGGCGCTGCCGTCAGAACCTCGGCGGCAGGCACAGGCGGCAATGGCAATACGGCCAGACCGGCCCGTAGCGCACCAAGAACAGGCGGCGCACCGCAAGGCCGGGGTGGCCCGGCAACGGGAAATGGGCCAAGTGGCCCAAACCACCGTAGTGGAGGCCGTGGCCGCTAATAACGGGCACAATAACCGCCATTGCTTGGCACAAATTGGCATTATTTGCGCAAAATGAATTGACGTCGGGGCGAAAATCGGGGCAGTATGTTATGATTTTCGCCTTGAACCCTTCTGCCAACAAACCATGACTGATGAACACGCCCGCAACGCCAATGCTGACCAAACTGCCGACGCCGGGTTTGATGATCAGGCAGTTGATGCTGATCTGGAGATTACACACACATTCGATCCTGCCAAAATCAAAGTTAACACTGTTCCCGTGGCCATAGGCGGCATCGTCAAGCGTATTGATCATCGTGAAATCGATCTGGAACCTTCGTTCCAACGCCGTGCGCGCCTGTGGGACATTGGTAGCAAAAGCCGCCTGATTGAATCCTTACTACTA
>CAMBDR010000712.1 GCA_945864765.1 Janthinobacterium lividum
CCTGCCCGCAGCGCCCTGGCTACGCAAGCTGCTACGCCTGCTACCGGGCGCTGGCGGGGACAAATTGGCCACCCAGATCGAACTCATCGGTTTGCCGCACTGGGGCAAAACCGATGCCTTGCAAAGCTTGATTGGCCCTGATTTACTGAACCGAAATCCCTTGGCTGTACTCACTGGCATAATCGAACGCGCCGGGCAACAGCAAGCCCCTCCAAATTGAACCACTCAACCTAATCGACCTATGAAAACTCTCGTCAGTTGTAAAGATTCTTTCGATGACCGCGCCGTTGGCGGCAAATTTGGCAAACAAAAAGTGATGTTGGCCGCCGGTTTGCCTGTGCCCGCCTTTTTTTGCCTGACCGTTGATTTTTTTGATGAGGTATTTCGCACCGTGCGCCCTGCGGTGGAAGCGAAACTGAACGCCATCGACTTCAAAAACATTGGCCAAATCCAGCAAGCGGCGCGGGCTATTCAAACCATTTTTTGCGCAATTACGCTCAGCCCGGCGCAACAGCAAGCCGTGCTGGATGCCTTCGACGCCCACTTTGAGGCAGACACGCTGGTATCGGTGCGCGCCTCAACCGTCGGGCATAAGTTAGAGGAGAGTGAAGACTCGATCGACAACCCTTTCGCCGGTATGAGCGAAACTTTTCTCTATGTGCCGCGCGCGCAAATTCTGGATAAATTACGCCATTGCTGGGCTTCCGGCTTTTCGCAAGAGTCCTTGATTTATCGCCAGGCGCAGGGCATGAACTTACTTGGCTTCGGGGTCGCCGTCGGGGTGCAGCAAATGGTGTTTGGCGAGCGCTCGTTTGTGATGTTTACCAGCAACCCCACCACCGCCGCGCGGGACTTTGTGATTATTGCCGGGCATGGCATTGGCGAGGGCGTGGTACAAGAAAAAGTCGCTGTCGATCACTATTTTGTCAATGGCAAAACCGGTGAAACCCACGCCGATTTGCAGCAAAAAGCCAGCATGCTCACCTTCAACCGGGCCGCTGGCCATGGCTTGATCGAACAAGCCGTGCCCGCCGCCTTGCAAGGCCCCGCCTGTTTGACGCAAGCGGAAATCGACCGACTGGTGGAGCAAGGGCGGCGCATCGAAGCCTTATTTGGCTGCCCGCAAGACATTGAAGGCACGCTCACCGCCGACGGTGAACTGTACTTCCTGCAATCGCGCCCGATTGCCTTCGATTACAGCCGCCAACGGGTATGGACCAATAGCAATGTCACCGAATCCTACCCCGGCGTTTCGTCCACCCTCACTTACACCTTTGCGCGCTATTTTTATCGCGTTATTTTTTACGATTTATACCGCATGCTGGGCGTTTCTCCGCGCACCTTGCACGACAATTTTGAACCGCTGGACCGCATGATCGGCTACCTTGGCGGGCGGGTATATTATGGCCTGTCCCACTTCTATCTGTTGCACAAGCAAAGCCCGCTATTCCCGCTGTTTGGCGCATCATGGGAAGCCATGATCGGCTTAAGCACCTCCTACCAAACCCAGCACACCCCCAGCTTGAAGGAGCGGGTAGAAAAGCTCAAACTCTGGGCCAAGGTGCCGCCCGCGCTGGCGGCCATGGGCTACCAGTATGCCACCCACGAAAAGCGCATGGATGACTATCACGCATGGTGGGAAAATTTGATCGCCCCGTGGCGCGGTGCCGATTTTGTCAACGAAGATGCGATGGTATTGCGCAACCGCTTTTTTGATATCTGGACTCAGGTTGGCAATTACTGGGGCGTGACGCTCACCACCGATGCCTACCTGATTCCGCTGTATGGCTTGATCGAAAACCTGTTCAAACGCTGGAATTTAAGCGACGACCATCCGGGTTTGCTGTCCGATTTATTGTGCGGTGACGAAAAGCTGATGAGCGTGGAGATTTTACTCTCCGCCGTGAGTTTGGCCGAGCGGGTACGCGCTTGCCCCAGCCTGAAACGCCAGTTCAAAAAACATGGCGACAAAGAGCTGTGGCAGATGGCGCAAAACGGCAAACTGGATGCGGCATTCATCGAACAACTACAGCACCATCTGCACATGTTTGGCGACCGTGGCATGCAAGAACTGAAACTGGAACAACCCGCCCTGCGCGATACGCCCTGGGTTTTATTACGCATGATCAAAACCTATGCCACGCAAGAAGTGACGGTGGCCAGCGTGCGCGCGCATGAGCTCAAGGTCAGGCATGAGAGTGACGCCTTGTTGGCGCGAAAACTGCGCTCGGAACCACTCAAACTGAAACTACTGAGCGTATTATTGCCGCGTTTGCGCAAATTGATACGGCACCGCGAAAACTCACGCTATTGCCGGGCCGAGTTGTTTGGCGTATCGCGCAAAATCTTTCTGGGCATTGCCGCCAATTTTGTGCGCCAGGGCATACTGCGCGAGGTGGATGATATCTACCACCTGATGCAAGATGAGATTTTTGGCTATATCGATGGCACGGGCGTGACCGAGAATTTGCAAGCCGTGGCCGATATCCGGCGCGCCGAATTTCAAGATCACCACACCCGCGAGTTGGCAGAACAAATCACCACGCTTGGCCCGGTGCGCAACAATGCCTTTGAAAAACCGCGTGACGTGGTGGTGGAAAGTGGTCAATTGAAAGGCTTGGGTTCCAGCGCGGGCAAGGTGCGCGGCACGGCGCGCGTGGTGCTGGACCCCAACAGCGTGGAAGAGATGGGGCAGGATATGATTTTGATCGCGCGCGAAACCGATCCTGGCTGGTTGTTCTTGATGTTGGCCTCCAAAGGCATGGTGGTGGAACGCGGCAGCATGCTCTCGCACACCGCCATTACCGGGCGCAAGTTTGGCATTCCCACCATTGTGGCCCTGCCCGGCGCTACGGCGCGCATTCCTGATGGTGCCTTGATTGAAATCGATGGCTCGACCGGCATTGTGACCATTATTGATGCCGTTGCAAATGCGCCAGCCGCAAAAACCAGGGGAAAAGTGAAATGAGTCGCCGACCTTCACCCACCGCAGTGCCGGCGACTGCGCAGCTTGCCGTTGCGCCAGAGGGGCTCGGCTTTTTCGGCAAACTACGCGCCTTTACCGACAACATTTTTCAGTTGCCGCTGCATATTTTATTTGCCGGGTTTTGGTCGCTCTCGCTGTTGGGCAATTTACACGCCATATCTGGCCAGCGCTGGGTGTTGCACCCTTCCGCGCTGATTTTGGTGGGCACGGTGTTTTTGTGCTTGCTGAGTTTGCGCATGGTGGATGAAATCAAAGATTTTGATTACGACCTGCAATTCAACCCGGATCGGCCACTGGTTACCGGTTTGGTGACGCAGCAAGATA
>CAMBDR010000713.1 GCA_945864765.1 Janthinobacterium lividum
AGGCATCGTCAAAACCGGCAATTTTTCGATTGATCAAGGGGTAGGGGTGCGCGCGGTGGTGGGGGATAAAACTGCCTTCTCGTATTCGGACGAAATTTCCGAAGCCGCTTTGCTGGAAGCGGCCGAAGCCACCCGCACCATTGCGCGCCAGGGCGCAGGTAAAATCAAACTGGCGCGCCAGATGCAAACCTCGGGTGGCCGTTCGCTGTATTTGCCGCACGACCCGCTGGCGTCGCTGGACGCCACCGCCAAAGTGGCACTGCTGGAGCGGCTGGAAAAAATGGCGCGCGCCAAAGACCCACGGGTAGTGCAAGTGATGGCCGGTTTGGCGGCGGAATATGATGTGATTTTGGTGGCCCGTAGCGATGGTGTGATGGCAGCCGATATCCGGCCGCTGGTACGGGTTTCACTGACCGTGATTGTCGAGCAAAATGGCTTGCGCGAAATGGGCAATAGCGGCGGTGGCGGGCGTTTAAGCTATGCCATGTTTGATGATGCCTTGCTCGACCAATACGCTGGCGAAGCGGTGCATGCGGCGTTGGTGAATCTGGAAGCGCGTCCGGCCCCGGCTGGTTTGATGACGATTGTGCTTGGCCCCGGTTGGCCCGGTGTGTTATTGCATGAAGCGATTGGCCATGGTTTGGAGAGTGACTTTAACCGCAAGGGGTCGAGCACGTTTTCTGGCCGGATCGGGCAGAGAGTGGCCGCACCGGGCGTCACGGTGGTGGATGATGGCACCATTGCGCATCGCCGTGGTTCGCTCAATATCGACGATGAAGGCAACCCCAGCCAATGCACGAGGTTGATTGAAGATGGCATCTTGCGTGGCTATTTTCAATACACCATGAATGCGCGCCTGATGAAAATGCCGGTCACGGGCAATGCGCGGCGCGAATCCTTCGCCCATTTGCCGATGCCGCGCATGACCAATACCTATATGCTGGGTGGCGACAAAGACCCCGGAGAAATTCTGGCCTCGGTAAAACACGGCATTTTTGCCGCCAATTTTGGCGGTGGCCAGGTCGATATTACCAATGGCAAGTTTGTTTTTTCGGCCAGCGAAGCGTATATGATCGAAAACGGTAAAGTCACGTATCCGGTAAAAGGGGCCACCCTGATCGGCAATGGCCCGGATGTATTGAATCGGGTCTCGATGATAGGTAATGATATGCGCCTTGATGCCGGGGTCGGTATGTGCGGCAAGGAAGGCCAAAGTATCCCGGTTGGCGTCGGGCAACCCACCTTGCGGATTGAAGAAGTGACTGTTGGTGGGACGGCGGGTTAGTTTGCGGTTTTTTAATCCTGATATGTAATCCTGATATTTAATTTTGATATTTTATTCTGTTAATTTGGAGAGAGCTATGCCACGTACCGATGATCTGCGTATTCGCGAAATGAAAGAACTGCTGCCACCGTCTCATTTGATTCGTGAATTTCCCTGTACTGACGCCGCATCCTACACGGTCGCCAATTCGCGCAATGCCTTACATCGCATTTTGCACGGTCAGGATGATCGTTTAATGGTGGTGATTGGCCCTTGTTCGATACATGACCCCAAAGCCGCGCTGGAGTATGCTGAACGGCTGGTGCAACAGCGTATTCGTTTCGCGGGCGAATTGGAAATTGTGATGCGGGTGTATTTCGAGAAGCCACGCACCACGGTCGGCTGGAAGGGTTTGATCAATGATCCGTATATGGATAACAGCTTCCGCATTAACGACGGCTTGCGTCAGGCGCGCGAGATGTTGTTGAAGATTAATGAAATCGGCATGCCGGCCGGCACTGAATATCTGGACGTGATTAGTCCGCAATATATCGCGGATTTGGTGTCCTGGGGCGCGATTGGCGCGCGCACCACCGAATCGCAAGTGCATCGCGAATTGGCGTCCGGCTTATCTTGCCCGGTGGGCTTTAAAAACGGCACCGACGGTAACGTCAAAATTGCCTCGGATGCGATTAAAGCCGCATCGCAATCGCATCATTTCCTGTCGGTCACCAAGGGCGGCCACTCGGCCATTGTGGCCACCAATGGCAATGAAGACTGCCACATCATTTTACGCGGCGGTAAAGTGCCCAATTACGATGCGGCCAGCGTTGAAGCGGTGTGCAAAGAAATCGCCAGCGCTAATTTGGCGGCGCGCATCATGATTGACGCTTCCCATGCCAATAGCTCCAAAAAGCCGGAAAACCAGGTGCCCGTGTGTGCCGATATCGCCAGCCAGGTGGCGGGCGGTGATGGCCGCATCGTGGGCGTGATGATTGAATCGAATCTGGTCGGCGGACGGCAGGATTTGGTTGCTGGCAAGGAATTGAAGGATCTGGTGTATGGTCAATCGGTGACCGATGGCTGTATTGATTGGGAATCGAGCTTAACCGTGTTGGAAGGCTTGTCGCAAGCGGTGAAGCAGCGGCGTTTGCACGATAACGATTGATTCAAACCGCGCCCGGTGGTGGCAGCAGCCACTGCCTGGGCTGCTACAGCACACGGTAAAACAGGCGGTCCAGTCGGGTGCGCGAGAGTCGCTTGAGTAGCTTGGTCACCGCAGGTGGGTAATCCTGCACCTGTTCCAGCCAGCTATAGTGCATCAACTGGGTGGTAGCCTGCAAAATACTGGCTTGTTCGGCTTGCTGTGCCTGCAGCAATTCATGTTTGGGGTCGTGGATTAACAGGGCATTTTCCAAATCCAGGCGAAACGCCCGGGGGTTGAGATTATTGCCCGTCATCAGGCTGTAGTGCTGATCGATCCACATGCCTTTCAAGTGATAACTGTTTTCGCCATCGCGCCACAGGTGTACATTGAGTTGTCCCTGATCGATGAAGTCCTGTTGTTTTTTCACAAAACGCCGTAAATTGACTTCATATAAGTAAGGCAGCGCACCGATGGATTTGAATGGCTGTTCGGGCGGGATATAAAAATCATTGGCCGTTTTATCGCCGACGATAATGTCAATTTTGACGCCACGCTTCAAGGCGCGGTTAATTTCACGGGTGATGGCCAGCGGAAAATTGAAATACGGCGTACAAATCATGATCTGCTGGCGGCTGGCCGCCAATAATTGGCACAATACCCGGTTCAGCGGATTATTCTTACCCACCCCCACCAGTGGCGTGACGGTCAGCTCCGTCAAGCTGGCGTTGACTGCTGGCACCGGGTAGTGTGCCTGTTTTAATTGATTGCGAAATTGGGTAATTTGCGGCTTGATGCTGCGGGTTAGCGGGATGCTGGCCACATCCAGCCGTAACACGGCGGGCGAGGACAAAATAGGCTGCTGCAAAAATTGCAGCATCGCATCGGCCAGTGCGCGATT
>CAMBDR010000714.1 GCA_945864765.1 Janthinobacterium lividum
AGCCGGGGCAAAGGTATTGGCTTTTCCGGCGACTTCATGCCATGGCGTGGCCACGCTCCAGCCCTTGGGCAACGAAAAACTGACGGTCGCTTTGGCATCATCATCATCACTGAAAATAATCAATGCCTTGGTAATCCAGGTGACCGAATCATTGAGTAGCGCTGGCCTGGCATCGACCCCACCCGCACTGCCCCAATTATGTTGGTCATGCTGCAAACGCACGTTGTAACGCAGTTTAAGCACCGTGCCATCGGGTGCGTTAATCAGCCATTTGCCGGTGGGCATGAGCTGCACCGGAACCGGCTGGCCCTGATTCGACACTTCCAACTGGTCCACAAAGGTGGCCCAGCCATTGGGTAATTCGGTGGCATACCCCCACGGTGCCATTAATAGCGCGCCGCCTTTCAAGGTGACGCTGGCTTCCACTTTCACGAGGCGGCGGTCGGTGTCGGAAAAGGTGAGATGATACTGGTAGGGTAAGGGGGCCGCAGCCGTTGTGGCGGTTGCTTGGGATGGCGTTGACTGGCCGGCGGTTGACTGGGCATGGCCTGCCAGGCAACAGGCCAGGGTAAGTGACAGGGCGATGGTATATGGCAAGAGTTTGATCATGGCGAGCCTCATTTTGGGTGTAATTGGGTATCATTATTGGCCATTATTGGAAACGGCACGATAGCGCAATCGCACGCGCCTGGCATGCGATTTGCGACGAAATGAACAATAGCGGGAATGAAATGATTTGATTCAGGTGCAGGATAAATGCCGGAGCAGCCAATTCACATCAAAGCGTCATAACACCATCATCCCCAATACCTTGGCCGCCTTGTTCAACCTCGCATCAAAGCACGCAAACAAGGTAGATACACCCGTAATTTGCCCGATCATGTCCGGTCTTCCAGTACCATATCCGACATTAATTTGCCTTGCGCTGACAATTGTAATTGCGCCCCTTTCGGCTTTCCGCCCTGCCAAGTGGCGCGCCCGGAAGCCAATAGTTTGCCGATGCCTTCACTGGCGGCGAGCGGTACACCAACCAGCCGCGCCACAACTTTGCGGTGCGAAGTGAGTTCAATAACCTGGCCTGCTTGCGCCTGACTGACGTATTGCGCCAAATGCGACTTGAATTCCTGCATCGAGACTTCCATTTCCGCACTTTTTTTAAATAATATGGGTGAGATTATGACCCATTTAGCCAATTAGAGCAAAATTTTGGTGTTACTGAAGTTTGACCAAACCGGTTTTGTGTCCAAGCGCCTACACCGGCTTCATAGCTTGCTTGACCATCATCGTCACCACACGACGCGGCGTAAAACGCACACTTTGTGCCATCAACCAATTCATCACGCCGGGAATATACACGCGCTCGCCACGCTGCATGGCGCGGTAGCCGGCCAAACCCACCTGATCCGAAGTCTGCATGGGAAACAACTTACCCTTGATCAGCGCAGAATCATTCATCGCCGCTTTATCCTGAAAGCCGGACACCGTGGGGCCGGGGCACAAGGCGGTCACGCTCACGCCCGTACCCGCCAATTCGACCGCCAAGGCTTCGGTAAAGCTCAGCACATAAGCCTTGGTGGCGCAATACACTGCCATATACGGGCCGGGTTGAAACGAGGCGGTGGATGCCACATTGAGCACCTTGCCACGGCGCGCAATAATGCCGGGCACAAAGCGCTTGGTGAGTATGGTCAGGGTTTCCATGTTCAAACGCATCGTGGCCACTTCATAATCCAGATCCGATTCGGCACACACGCCAAAGCTGCCGGAACCGGCGTTATTGACCAAATAATCAATCGCAATGCCTTGCGCGCTGATGTGCTCATACAAAGCCTGGGCCGCGCCGACTTGCGCCAAATCACTGCTCATCACCGTCACTTGCACCCCATATTGCTTGCGCCATTGCGCGGCATGCGCCTCCAGTTGCGCGGTGCTGCGTGCCACGATGACAAGGTTGATACCATCCCGCGCAAATTGTTCGGCCAAGGACTGTCCAATGCCACCGGAAGCACCGGTTACCAGCGCGGTTTTGCCCGCTGCTGCGCTGGCGTTGGTAGTTGCGTTGGAAGCTGAATTGGCGGTTGATTGAGAGTGTAAGGCAGTCATGATAATCCTTCGGTTTGGTTGGGTTGATGATTTACTTGGGTTGATAAGTCGAAACACATGAACATATAGAATAAAAAAAAGCGAAAAAAGCGAAAACCTAACGACAAACGATTTCCGCCTGGGTGATCAATAATTTAAGTCGGCCGATGGGCTCATCCCACAGCAAGCTATAAAAATTCTCGCGCGATTCGCGGGTCAGTTCCACCAGGCCGCCATCTTTCAGCACTTTCAGATGATGTGATATGGCCGGGCGCGACAGATGCATTAACTCGGTGATCTGCCCCACATTCAAGCGCTCATGTTCGGCCAACAGCAGCAAAATGGTTTGCCGCGCCGGGTCGCCCAGGGCATGGAACAAGCCAACGCAATCGCCAAAGGTTTTGCGCACGTCTTCCAGCGTATATTGCACTGCGGGGTCTTGCACTGAGGGGTTTTCCATATTGCGGCCATCCGTTTAAACATTTGAACGGATTATACATAGCGGGTGCAGGGCTTGGCAAGCGAAAAAAGCATTCATTTGCAAACATCTGGCTTTTTCAGGCAAGAATCGGGAAATTTGGCGGCATAATATCGGAATCGCAAACAATCTGTTGCCGCCAACAGGAAGCCAAATGAGTACTGCCAAAAAGATTGCCCACATCACCATCGAAGGATTCAAATCCATAGAATCAGTGCAGAAACTGCATCTGGGTGATATCAATGTCTTGATCGGTGCCAATGGTACGGGCAAAAGCAATTTTGTGTCTTTTTTCCGCATGATAGGTGAAATGGTCGAAGGCCGCTTGCAAAACTGGGTCAGCAAGCAAGGTTCGGCTGACCGTATCCTCAGTTTTGGCGTCAAACAAACAGCGCAGTTGAGTGCATTTATCAAGTTTGGCATAAATGGCTACCAATTTACCTTGGAGCCAACGGTCGATGGGGGTTTTACTTTTGTCGATGAACAACTTCTCTTCGATGGCACTCGCCACCATAAATCATCAAAAACAACCTTGGGTAACGGCCATAAAGAGGCCAATCTAAAACTAAAATATGCCGCCTCGAAAGCCGACAGCATCGCCGATTATTGCTACAGCTCAATTACGAATTGGAAGGTATATCACTTCCACGACACCAGCGACACCGCTGGCGTAAAACGCTATGGTGCGCTGGATGACAATGTTTATCTGCGCCAAGACGCGTCGAATCTGGCAGCATTTCTCTA
>CAMBDR010000715.1 GCA_945864765.1 Janthinobacterium lividum
CTTTGGCGCTCGATGATTTTGGCACCGGGTATTCATCGCTAAGTTATTTGAAGCGTTTTCCATTTGACCGGGTCAAAATCGACAGGGCGTTTGTACGCGATATTATTAACGATACCGACGATGCGGCGCTGTGTAAAACCATCATCACGATGGCGCACAGTTTGGGCATTATGGTGATTGCGGAAGGGGTGGAGTCGGAAGAGCAGTGTACTTTTTTACGTACCAATTTATGCGATGAAATTCAGGGCTATTTGTTTTCCCGGCCCTTGCCAACCTGGCAGGTGGAGGAATTGCTGCGGGAACAGCGTTGCCTGCCGCTGCATTTATTGAGTAGTAAACAACAGCGTTGCATTTTGATTGTGGATCATGCTACCAACAGCGATATTTTGCCGATTGCGCATTCGCTGGCCAATGAAGACGTGCGCATCCTGTGTGCGCACACGGGCGCGGCGGCACTGGATATGTTGAGTCAACATCAAATCAATTTGGTTGCCATCCGCTCGGCTTTGCCGGATATGGATAGCCTGGCCTTGCAGCGCCAAATTCAATCGACTTATCCTGAGACCGCTACCTTTATGGTGAGTGGGTAGATTTCAAGTTTCTGTCCTGGATATTGAATGGATGAATAATGAATAAAATAATTGCGATATGGTTGTTGGTCTGTGGCATTTTTTCACCTCCCCTTTTTGCTAGCGCAGCCGAGCCGGTTTGGGCGGGCGATTGGGTCGGCGTTGCGAAAACAGCCAGGGAAAATACCAGGTTAAAGCTGACAATAACCGGATCAATCAGCGATCTGAAGGCAAGCATGACATTGAACGATGTGGGTGTTTCAGGCTGGCCGATAGCATCCATTACCGCATCAGCGAATAAATTGCAGCTTACGCTCCCTTCTGATTCCGGTATGCAGAAAATGGATTTTGTATTACGCAATGGCACACTGGTTGGCAAGTGGGTAGAACCCAATCAGACTGAAGCAGCATCGGTCATTTTGAAAAAAGCGCCTGGCCGTGAGCCTAATACGGAAAAAAGAATCTTGATCGACGGCCCGGCAGGCAAGATCGGTGCCTCCATTATCCTGCCCAATCAAAAAGGGCCTTGGCCAGCCATTGTTCTTCTTCATGGCGCAGGGCCGCTCACCAGAGACACAAACCGTTTTGCTGCCCAGCGTTTTGCCGAACTCGGGATTGCATCCATCATTTATGACAAGCGTGGTACGGGAGAGTCCGGGGGGACATTGGCCGGCGTGTCAATTGACGATTTGGCTGCCGATGCCATTGCAGTCGCTGAAGCCATGATGGCTCAAGTATCGGTCAGCAAGATTGGTTTTTCCGGCCATAGCCAGGGGGGCTGGGTGGCCGGTTTGGCTGGCTCCAAGTGGGCAAAAACAGGGTTTATCATGACCAGTGCAGGCCCGGCAGTGTCTCCCGCAAGGGAAGGACATTGGACGTTCGTTCGTACAATGCGAAAAAATGGTGCCAGCGAAGCCACTATTGGCCAAGCCCGAACCGTCATTGAACATTGGCACGATGGCATACGAACCGGCGACTGGCGTGAATTCGATCAATCCTGGAAACAAGCAGAAAAGCAAACCTGGTTCAAAGGCTCCGGATTAAATTATTTCGCTAAAAAACCGGACCAGGCATGGGCTAATTCCTATAAAGCGCACATGGATTATGACCCCATACCGGCGATTAAATCATCGAAGGTGCCGTATTTGGCGATATTATCAGGGGAAGACGAAAGCATTGATGCAATGGAAACCAGGGAAATACTGGAGCAGCTTAAAAAACCCAATATCTCTATCAGATGGTATGCCGGATACGACCATACCATGAGGAAAACAGGAAAAAAAGGCGAGCAACTGCGCTTCCCCGGGCACCCTGCAAACTATTTTGAAGATCAAGCCAAGTTTATATTCAAGTTCTAAAATAGATCATCATGGCATCCGATTTTATAGATTATTTATCCGAAGTTTTACAAGCACTGGGGCAGGTGCGCAGTAAGCGCATGTTTGGTGGCACGGGCATTTACATCAACGAATTGTTTTGCGCGCTCATCGCTGACGATTGCCTTTACTTTAAGGGTGACGACCAGAATGAGGCTGAGTTTGCGCAAGCGAAGTGTCCGCCATTCACCTATGAAAAAGAGGGCAAGCCGTTTTCGCTACGCTATTATAAAGTGCCCGATGAGGCGCTGGACGATTCCGCCGAAATGCTGCGCTGGGCGAGAATTGGGTTGGCAGCGGCTTTGAGGAAGGCGGCGAATCCTAAAGCAACGGCCAAACCGAGGGCGAAAAAGCCGCGCGTTTGAGCTACTGGCCAGCGCGTGGCACATCCATGGATTTTCGACTTTACTCAAACACACTGTGACGGTAAATTAGCGCGCAACTACCGGAACCAAATCCCTCAAAAGTCGAAAAAACCACCAAACAAGGAACCGAACCAATCCAATGCCCACAGCCGGATCGCCGGATCGCCGGACCGCAGCCAAAAGCATGCGGGAATGACGGGGAGGGCGCGTAAGCTCACACTGATTGCAACGTGGTACTTATTTACGTTTCTGTTTTGGCGGGTTCTGTTTTGGCGGGTTCGGTCGCGGGCGCTTCTTTCTTGTCGGGTTGCGCTGCCGGGGCTTCTTTATTGACGGATTCTGCAGTGGGGGCTTCTTTCTTGGCTGCTGCCTTTTTCTTGACCAGTACCGCAGGGGCGACATTAACTGGTGGCGTTGGCGCAGCGGGTATCCAGGCTGGGCGTTGCTTGGCACCGGAATCGGTGATGACCATATATTTGCCGGGCGTATCGACGGTTTCGCGATCCTTGTTTAACACCCAGAAGCGGCTGCCACGCTTGACGGCTTCTTCATATTCGGCATCGAGCAAGCCATAATGATCGATCAGGCGATTGAGTTCACCCGGAATGCGGATACAGCCTTTGGAAGCAGGTTGCCCCAATCGCGCTTCCAGCACCGGGTCGGTGGCATGCATTTGCAAGCGCATGATGCTCAGTCCCCCTTTACCCCATCCTTTTTCGCCGGTGGCCCAACCCATATCGTAGATGCGCATGCCTTTCACGCCATAGCCACGGATACCACGATCATTTTTGGTGCCCTGGGCGCGAAAATCCGGGTTTTCCAGCGAGTGTTGAAAAACCCCGATTGGCGAATAGAAATGGTCAAACGTGCCCGGTTTGCCGGTTGAGACGGGCGCTGCACCAATAAACTGCCATTTGCCTTTTGGCCCGTGCCAGTAAATAAGCAGGGTTTGCACCAGCGGATTGCGATCCACCACCAAAATGTATT
>CAMBDR010000716.1 GCA_945864765.1 Janthinobacterium lividum
AATAGCGCAGATTTTTAATTCACCCCCCAAAAAAAATTTGGCAGCAGTCAGTAACGACGCTGCCAAATTTCTTCATCTCAAGCTATGTATGTCATACCCATCGACACGCTGCTTCAGGCAATGCCGAAATTTTACCAATCCACTGAATCGCCCTCTGGCGTTAAAAAGACCACTGGGCCTGCGTGATGCATTCCGGTAGCGCTAACGCCACCCTTACCACCCACAACTTGATCTACTTCAACCATCGACAACTCTTGCATAAAACCCACCATGTAGTTGCCTCCAAGGAAATGAGGTTAATATTAAAATTGAACGGCAAACTAATTTTGCCGCAGATGCCGTTCGCTAACGGCATAGGTAAAGTGTATGTCGGTATTGGGTTTTGTCAAGGGCTGATCATGCGTTAATTTTTTGAGGTAAATAAAGGGCTGTGTGTCAAACAAAAGCCGTAAGCTACACCGTTTGGCAGGTGGGTTTGATAGAATCGGGGGTAGCGTAAAAAAACCGCAGCAAAACGCGGTGCCAACCCCATCCAAAAGCCCCAGATATGACCATAGTTGACAATAAAAAAGCATTTTTTGATTTTTTCATCGAAGAGCGATTCGAAGCAGGTATCATGCTCGAAGGCTGGGAAGTGAAATCCATTCGCGCCGGGCGCGTGCAGCTTAAAGAAGCGTATGTGATTATTCAAAAAGCTGAAATCTGGCTGTTCGGCTGCCATATCAGCCCACTCACCACCGCTTCCACCCATATCTCCCCGGTCACTTTGCGCACGCGCAAGCTGTTGTTGCATAAGGATCAGATCGATAAATTGATCGGCAAGGTCGAACGCGCAGGCTATACCATGGTTCCCCTCAACCTGCATTTTAAGGGTGGCCGCGTCAAGTGTGAAATTGGCCTGGCCAAAGGCAAAAAGCAGCACGACAAGCGCGCTACCGAGAAAGAACGCGATGGCAAGCGCGAAGTGGCCTCAGCCATGAAACAGCATTCGCGTTGATCGGTAAATTATGGATTTCCAATTCCCCTATGCACTTGCTGGCTTGTTCGTTGGTTTTGTGGTTGGTTTGACTGGCGTGGGCGGCGGTTCCCTGATGACGCCGATTTTGCTGTATTTTGGCGTCACCCCAGCCAGCGCGGTCGGCACAGACTTGCTCTACGCCGCATTTACCAAAGCCGGTGGCGTACATGTTCACCATAAAAAAGGCAATATCGACTGGCGCATTACCCTGTTTTTGAGCATGGGCAGCGTCCCGGCGGCGCTCTTGACGCTCTGGTTTTTGCATGCCAGCGGCGTGGATAGCAGTACCCTGAACAAGGTGATTAAACAATCGCTGGGCGGGGCCATGGTATTTACTTCATTGGCTATTTTATTCAAACAGAAAATTCTCGATTACAGCCACCGCAATGATGCCTGGATTTTGCGCATGACGCGCAAAGAACAGGATCTGGCCACCTTGTTTACCGGTTTGCTGTTGGGCGCGGTGGTCACCCTGACCTCGATTGGCGCGGGCGCATTGGGCACCGTGGTGTTGTTTTTGCTGTACCCATTATTGCCTACCGCAAAATTGGTCGGCACCGAAATTGCCCACGCGGTGCCGCTCACGTTGGTGGCTGGCATGGGCCATGCCAGCTTTGGTAATGTCGATTGGGGCTTGTTACTTAATTTATTGATAGGCTCTTTGCCCGGTATTTATATAGGTAGTCATCTTGCGAATCAAGCGGCGGAAAAATATTTACGCCCGGCTTTGGCGTTGATGCTGATGTTTGTTGGGGTTAAATTAGTGCTGGGCTGAAATTACCATTAGTGGGCGTATGGGCTTACCTCATGTAAACTTCGCTTTCTTTCAATAAAGCATGGTATGCTGGCCTACATCTCAACCCACAACCGCGAGAGAAGGTTGAATGGACGAACGCAAGATATCTCCCCAGCACGATTTGGCCTGGCGTATGGCGCACGCAAGCGTCGAGCATACCTCGGACGGCATAGCATGGATCACCGAAGATGCGCGCATCGTCGAAGCCAATCCTGCATATTGTCACTTCTTTGGCTATAGCCGGGAAGAAATGCTCAAGCTACGCGTCCCCGATATCGACCCACACTATAACGCACAACTTTGGCCACAACATTGGCAACAATTGCGTCAACAAAAGCGCATGATTTTCGAAACCCGAAGCTTTACCAAGGCAGGGGATTTGATCGATATCGAAGTGGTTGCCAATTTTGTCGAATTCGATGGCAATGAATATAACTGTGCGTTTTTGCGCGATATCAGTCAGCGCAAGCAAACCGAGCGCCAATTGCATTTATTGGAAACCTGCGTTTCGCATTTAAATGATGTGTTGTTGATTACCGAAGCCAGTAATTTGAATGGTGATGGCCCACGCATTGTGTATGTCAATGATGCGTTTGAACGGATGACCGGTTATAGCAGCCAGGAGGCATTGGGTAAAACGCCTCGAATCTTGCAAGGCCCCAAAACCGACCGGATTGAACTGGACCGGGTTCGCGCGGCGCTTGAGAAAAAACAGGCCATTCGCTCAGAATTGCTCAATTACCATAAAAATGGTGATGAATATTGGATCGAGCTCGATATTGTGCCCATTTTCGATATGCAAGGTCATCTGACTCATTTGGGTGCGGTGGAGCGTGATATTACCGAGCGCAAAATTGAGGAGCAACGCAAAATGGAATTCGTCTCCACGGTGAGCCATGAATTGCGCACGCCACTGACTTCAATTCGTGGCTCGCTAGGTTTGATTGCTGGCGGTGTGATGGGGGAGATTCCCGAAAAAGCGCTGGCACTGGTTCGTCTGGCACATCAAAACAGTGAACGCCTGAGTAAGTTGATTAATGATTTGTTGGATGTGCAAAAAATGGCAGCCGGTATGGCGCAATTTGATTTTGCCAGAGTCGATTTAAAAACCTTGCTTGCCGATGCGATTGCCAGCAACCTGTTGTTTGGCCAGCAGTCAGGGGGGACGGTAGAATTGATTGGTGCGGTGCCCGATTGTGCGCTATGGGTGGATGGCGGGCGCTTCCAGCAAGTGTTGAGTAATTTGTTATCCAACGCCTGTAAATTTTCACCCATCGGGCGGGCGGTGGAAGTGAGTGCCCGGTTGTATGGCGAGCGGGTGAAAATTGAGGTGCGCGATTATGGCAGCGGGATTCCCGAGGTATTCCGCCAGCGCATTTTCCAAAAATTCGCCCAGGCCGATTCCTCCGATGCGCGCCTGCGGGGTGGCACCGGCCTGGGTTTGGCGATTGCGCGCGAAATGGTATTGCGCATGGGCGGCGA
>CAMBDR010000717.1 GCA_945864765.1 Janthinobacterium lividum
ATTATTTTCCAAATTCTGAAAAACCGTCATTCGCCCATCCAGCACTTGATTTATGGCAACTTGCTCTACAATTGGCGGCACTGGAAATAAACTGCTTGCCAAATACTCATGCTCAATACTCTCAACAGTGGCACCTTCTTTTGCCCACACCAACAGCAACGAATTTACATTACCCAATACTCAAGTTTAGACATTCACCGCCCAAGTTCAACTACATATCACATCGCTGCTGATTTGAAGCGGCGGGGTGTAGGGAGTTTGGTGGCCGGAGCCGCCGGCACCGCTTTTGTGTCCACGCGAGTAGGTAGTGCAACTTTGCATGGGTGCAACAACGCCGCTACACCTTGTCGGTGCAACCACTTGTGAGCGGCCAAGATAATTGACGCGAACCATACCGCATCTGTTTTCCAAATTTTTGTATTGAGGCACTTAAAATTGATCAATTCCCGGCAAAGAGGCCAAGCGGGCAACCTCTGGTGAGGCAATATTTTCGGTTTGTACAAATGGCGTACAGCCACCAAAACGACATCGCCTACGCACAAAAAATACACCAATATGTAGCCACCCTTGACAAACGCTCAATTGCATACAATAATTATTCCTAAATGCAATTTTAGTGGTCACAACTTATTTTATGAGAATCTTAGATGACATTTAACTTGATTATATTCGCATCACGGCTTATTATGTAACTATGTTTGCTTTGGTGTCGCTGCTGAACCAAAAAAACGTCGTACAGCTATAACAAATTACAAGCAAGGTTTCATAACCGAAGAGGTGACATTTCGTATTTCATGGGAGTCCAATGCCGCCCGCAAGCGGACGAGTATGACAAAACTACTTGCCAAAATAGACAGTACCTGCGGCCATTACCCTGCCCGTGGGCGCATTGGCATGGCCGGGGTGACCAGCACCGGGGAATTTTTTTTCTCTATGCGAGGTCATCATGCCCCTCTATTTTCAAGCAGCTCAGTGGTTGTCCCTTTGGATTACCGCCTTGCTCGTGGCCGTGCCGCTTCGTAGCCGTGCCACCTTTACCGAATTGTTTTGCGGTTGCCTGTTGTCAAAGGATGGCTGGGTCACCAGTGCCATCAGCACAATCCACCGGGCCAAACATTGGACAACCTATTACAAACTATTAGAACGTGGATCGATTAAAACCCAAGCGCTGGCGGTCGCTTTATTTCACCTGATTCAGAAGCAGGGTGCCCCTGAATCCAAACTGACGCTGGTGCTTGACGATACCTTGGTTCCGCGTCAATCAACGCTCGCGCCAGGATCGGCAATCCACTTTGATCACAGTCATAAACCCAATCGCCCCAGCTTCATGCAGGGCCAGGTCTGGGTCACCATCGGCGTTAGCCTAATAAACCAACTGGGCATCACCAGCGTCCTCCCGATTCGTTCCCGGTTGGTTCCGGAAAAGGGTAATCGCAGCAAATTGAAGATTGCCCAAGCGTTAATTCGGGCCTTGTTGTCACATGCCACCGGGCAGGTTCGCGTATTGTTTGATGCGTGGTTTATGCGGCGCAGTCTCATTTTGCCCCTTGTCAAGCGTCATGTGAGCTTCATCGGGCGAGCCCGGCACGATACGGCGCTGTATTTGCCGCCACCGCCACGGACGAAGGGGCAGCGCGGTGCGCCACGCAAGTATGGTCAACGGATCACGCCGCAATACCGTGAGGAAAACCTTCCAGTCACTGAAACGAAGCTCTTCATTTACGGCAAACAGCAATGCGTGCGCTTGCAGTCTTGCCTGGCTCTGGCCCGCTTTCTCAACGCCATGCCAGTATATGCGGTCTGGTGTCAAATATGGGATGAAGCCAAGCAAGTATGGTCGCCCATCAAACTCATTCTTTCCAACGAAACCAACCTTAGCGCCCAAGATATCGTGATTTTGTTCGCCCGGCGTTGGAGCATAGAACCCTTGTTTCACAATCTCAAACGGTGGTGGGGCTGCAAAGATATGTGGCAGCAAACAAGGCCGGTGTTGGAGCTGTGGATGCAGATGCGATCCTGCGCTTACGCCTTGACGCACATGCTTGCATCGAACTTGCATTCCTCTTTCCCCATGGGCGATATTGCGCCCTGGCGTGTCGGGCGGCCCGTCACCGCTGGCCTTTTCTTAACATGGCTTAGAATGCAATATACAGGACTTTCCTTTTGTTCTGCCTATTGCAAGAAGTCCCAGCAATTCCACTGGCCGTTTTCACCCTAGACATGGCCCCTGCCAGAAATTGCGCTTATTGCCTTACTTTCTGGATGACAACCAATCAGTTTTGGATTATTTTTTACCCTTGCAGCGGTTGCTGAGATTGGTGAATGTCTAAACTTGAGCTTACTAAAATAGCGCCGTTTTCGTACTGCGTATATTTCGACAATTCCAAGTTAACACAGTCATTAATCTGCCTCAACACACGAAAACCAGTAAACCCTGGTACTGGTGCCGCAATTTCGAGAAATTCGCCCGCAGGAGACAAGAAACTGTCAAGAGCCAATCGCGCTTTCTCGCTCAAAATAATGAAGGGATATAAGCTCAGACAAATATCACCAACGACATTTTTTTTCTTGCCTTCGTTATTAAATACGAGCGGAACAGGTACATAACTGTCGCCAAATGGCTGTGTGCCAAGCGCCAAGCAACGACCTGCAATTGCTTCTTTCCAGCGTTCCTCTTCGGTGAGGTATTTTTGAAGAAACCCTGGGTAGCGACCAGGTTCGCCACGAAGTTCAAAAATGTGAGGTGAACTCATAAAACATCCTTCCATAAAGTAGTCCTTGGTGCTTGCTGAAACTCTTGCCCAATAGTCTTAAGCTCGCCGAGCACGCCCTGTTTGCCGCCTATTGCTTCAGCAGCAAACAATCTTTTATTCACCTCTTCAATATAGACGTTTGGATGTCTACCATTGTGTTTATTGATTATTTGGATTTTCAGGAAATGCCTCACTCATTACTTCAGTCCATATATCCTTGCCATCAATGTACCACCAGTATGGGATATCTTTACTCGGCTTAACATAATCATAAATCCCAATAAGTCCTAATAGTTCGATAGGATTGGCAGCCACAAAACGAAAGCCGTCCTTTTCTGCAATCCAAAGTGCATCAGAAGGATAGCCATCTTCAGTCATTTCACCTTCAACACTAATTTTATATTCACGGGTCAAAGGCACTCTGGAATGACGGCACCCGCTTCTTTTTTTCTAAAATTGATTATGCGGGGTATTTAGTAATTATCATCAACTCGCTGTTAATTTATTTTTTTTAACATCAAACCCAAGATCAGAAAT
>CAMBDR010000718.1 GCA_945864765.1 Janthinobacterium lividum
CGGCGTTAGCTGCTTTGGCATGGTATTTCGCATGACTGAACGTGGTGCTGACCTTGTCAGGCATTAGGTTGAGTCCCTTCCCATATATCCAGCAGAGATCAAAATGAAACCTTCCATGTTGAACAAACTCGACCAATTGGCCAACCGCCTGGTCGAATTAAATGAATTATTAATGACCCCCGAAGCCACCCATGATATGGATAGCTATCGGAAAATGACGCGTGAACACGCAGAACTGGGGCCGCTGGTGGAGCTATACCACGCTTTTCAGCAAACCGAAAGCGATATCGCCACCGCGCAAGAGATGTTGTCTGACCCCGAGATGAAGCAATTTGCCCAGGATGAAATCCACGAAGCCAAGGCGCGCGGCCAGGCACTGGAGCTGGATTTGCAAAAAATGCTGCTGCCCAAAGATGTCAATGATGAGCGCAATGTGTTTCTGGAAATTCGCGCCGGCACCGGTGGTGATGAATCGGCGCTATTTGCTGGCGATTTGCTGCGCATGTACACGCGCTATGCCGAGCGTAACCGCTGGCAGATGGAAATGGTGTCGGAATCTGAATCGGAATTGGGCGGTTATAAAGAAGTGATTGTGCGCATTATCGGCCAGGGCGTGTATTCCAAACTCAAATTTGAATCCGGCGGCCATCGGGTGCAGCGCGTACCCGCGACTGAGGCGCAAGGGCGCATCCATACTTCGGCCTGTACGGTGGCGATTATGCCGGAAGCGGATGAGGTGGAAGACGTGAATATCAACCCGGCTGATATCCGCATCGATACCTTCCGCGCTTCGGGCGCGGGTGGGCAGCATATCAATAAAACCGATTCGGCGGTGCGCATTACCCATATGCCAACCGGGATTGTGGTGGAATGTCAGGATGATCGTAGTCAACATAAAAACAAGGCCTCGGCCATGAAAGTGTTGGCGGCGCGCATTAAAGACGGGCAAATGCGCGAGCAACAATCCAAAGAAGCGGCGCAGCGCAAGAGTTTGATTGGTTCCGGTGACCGCAGTGAACGCATTCGCACCTATAATTTTCCGCAAGGGCGCATGACGGATCACCGCATCAACTTGACCTTGTATAAACTCGACTTTATTATGGACGGGGAATTGAACGAATTGACCAATGCCTTGTCTGCTGAACACCAGGCTGAATTATTGGCTCAGCTTGGGGATTAATTCTGGAGTTTGCTTTTTTATTGGGAAGTGGAAAAAATGAAAGCGCGTTTAACCTTATTGTTTGTGGCCATCGCCAGCTTTAGCCTGATTGGTCTTGCGGTTTATTTGCAGGTGGTGAAGTTTATGCTGGCTTGCCCCTTGTGTATTATTCAGCGCTATTGCTTTATCGCAATTGGCCTGTTTGCTTTGGTGGGGGCGATTGGTTCGGCCGTGAAGCCGGCGTCCATTCTGGGTTTGTTGGCGGCACTGGGCGGCGGCGGGGTGGCGGCGAGATTGATGTATGTGCAGGCGCATCCGACCATTTCGTGCGGGATTGATCCGGTGGAAACCATGCTCAATAAGGTGTTTACGGCTGAATGGTTTCCTACCTTGTTTCAAGCCAATGGCGAATGCACCACACCCTACCCGCCGTTTTTGGGTTTGAGTGTGCCGCAAGGCGCAATGTTGTGGTTTGTGATTTTTGCGGTGATTTTTGTGGTGCTGCTGGTGCGCCGCCGTGAAGATTAAGTTGCTGCGCCCTTTGCAATGACCCTGTCCCTGACCTTACACGAGCTGCAAACTGCGCCCTATATTGAGTCGGTGCAGTTGGAGCGGCTGGAATACCGCATGCTGCTCTCACATGTGCTGGGTTTGTCGCGCATCGAACTCATTACGCAGGATCAACGGCCAATTACCGCGCCGGAATTGGCCCGGATCGAAGAATGTATTGCCCGCCGTGAACAGGGCGAGCCGATGGCGTATTTGCTGGGCCAGCGTGAATTTTATGGCTTGAATTTTCAAGTCAGCCCGGCCGTATTAATCCCCCGCCCTGAAACGGAACTTTTGTTGGAACTGGCTTTGGCGCGCTTGCCCGTTGCGCCTGCGGCTGCCAGCGCAGCGCGCGTGCTGGACATGGGCACGGGTAGCGGCGTGCTGGCGGTGGCGCTGGCACACACCCGCCCGGATTGCGCGGTGAGCGCGCTCGATAACTCAGCCGACGCACTTGCCGTGGCGCGCGCGAATGCGCAGCAACATCAGGCGCGGGTGAACTTTATCCAAAGTGATTGGTATCAGGCTTTGCCCGTGGAGGCCTGTTTTGATTTGATCATGAGTAATCCGCCGTATATTCAGGCGCAAGACAGTCATTTGGTACAGGGTGATTTACGCTTTGAACCACTGGGTGCGCTGACCGATCATGCCGATGGTTTAAGCGCCTTGCGTCAGATTGTGGCGGGTGCGGCGCGTCATTTAGCGGCGGGCGGCTGGTTGTTGATGGAGCATGGTTACGATCAAGCCGCTGCCGTGCGCGCCTTATTGGCTGTGCACGGGTTTGGTGAAGTACAAAGTTGGCGTGATTTGGCGGGCATCGAGCGCGTGAGCGGCGGGCGGCTATAAACCACGATGGTGCCAAGACATGGCCTGCCCGGGTGGGGTGCGGCATGGCGGGGTATTTTTACGCCAGCGGCAACCGCACCGTAAAACAACTGCCCTCGCCCGGCGTGGAAGTGAATTCCATGCTGCCGCCATGTTTTTGCACAATGCCAAATGCCGTCGAAAGCCCAAGGCCAGTGCCGCCGCCGACCTCTTTTGTGGTGAAAAATGGCTCCATAATCCGCGCCTGTATGGCGGCATCAATACCCGTCCCGTTGTCCTCAAAGTCAATCATCAGCGCATCCCTGGTCGGGTTAAGGTGCAAACGCAGCCACAGCTTGCCGCACTGGCGGTTTTGCTCATTGTATGGCGGCGCATCTTGCAGCCCCGCTTGCAGCGCGTCACGGGCTTGTTTTGCCTCTATCGCCTGGCAGCCATTGAGCAGTAGATTGATGAACACCTGATTGAGCAGCGCAGGCCAGCATTCCAGTTCCGGGTCGTCGGTGAATTCGGTGATGAATTCCACTTTCTCCAGCCAACTGGTGCGCACCAGATTAACGGTGGAGCGCAGGCATTCCGAGAGTCGCACGGTTTTTCTGGCCGACTCATCAAGCCGGGTAAATGAGCGCAAGTCTTTGACGATGCCGATGATGCGTTCAGTGCCTTCCATCATCGTGCGGACATTCCCGGCGAGTTTGGCAAAGCGCTGATTGAACGCGGCCAAAACCTGCGGTGCGCCATCAGGCCCATCGGCC
>CAMBDR010000719.1 GCA_945864765.1 Janthinobacterium lividum
ATCAAACCAAATTCCACCGTGTACCAATACAGCCGCGCCAACATCGGCAAGCCACCCAGACGCATCGCCTTCAAACCACCCTTGCCATATTCTTGCAAATGATCCGCAAAAATCGGGTTAAACAGCAGCGGCACATGGCCAAAATAATCGTGAAACACATCCGGCTCGACAATGTAATCAAACTCCGCCGGCGTGCGCAGCCACACCGTCACCGGGAAGCGGCGATTGGCCAAATGCGTGAAAAACACATCATCCGGCACCAAACCCGGCACCGCTACCAACTTCCAACCCGTTTTGGCAAACAAAATTTGATTGGTCTCTTCAAAACGCGGAATTTCATCTGCCGCATGCATGGTTTCCAAACCGTCCATAAACTCCTTGCAGGCACGCCCCGGCAATAAGGCCATTTGGCGCGCATACAGCTTGCGCCACAATTCATGCTCGGCCTCGGTGTAGCTGGCCCAGTCCTGCTGCACCACGTATTGCGCATCCATTTTAGAATAATCCCCACGCAATGCTGCACCATCCGATTTTGCGGCAACATTGGCAAGAAAGTCACTGGTATCAACTTGGGTTTGAGCGGCGCTATCCATGGTGTTACTCCTCATTTGTTATGCATATCATTTTTAAAAAACCGTGCTTCGATGTTAAAAGAGCGGGTCGAAACCCGCTCTTTTTTCTTGCCTTATCAGGCCGGAACCGTCTCGTCCTTGAGCACCCCGCGCCGGATTTGATCGAGTTCAATCGATTCAAACAGCGCGCGGAAATTGCCTTCGCCAAAGCCTTGGTCGCCTTTGCGCTGGATAATTTCAAAGAAGATCGGGCCAATCACCGTATTGGTAAAGATTTGCAGCAGCAATTCGCGCCCGGCTTCGCTACTCTTACCATCCATCAGGATACGCAAGCGGCGCAATTCATCCAGATTTTCACCGTGGCCAGGCAAACGACGGTCTACCAAATCATAATAGGTTTCGATAGTGTCCTGGAACACCACGCCGCCATCTTTCATGATTTGCACGGTGTTGTAAATGTCGTCGGTGCCCAGCGCAATGTGCTGGATGCCTTCGCCATGGTATTCTTCCAGATATTCGGCGATTTGCGATTTGTCATCCGACGATTCATTGATCGGGATGCGAATCTTGCCGCAAGGCGAAGTCATGGCTTTGGATTTGAGTCCGGTCATTTTCCCGGTAATATCAAAATAACGAATTTCGCGGAAGTTGAACAGGTTTTCATAGAATTCGGCCCATTCTTTCATGCGGCCACGATGCACATTGTGGGTCAGGTGATCGATATAGGTCATACCATGACCAAATTGTTTGGAACTGACGTTGGGAATGGCGACAAAGTCGGCGTCATAGATGCTGATATCGCCAATGCTGCCGGGTTCGCGCCCGTCTTTGCCATGCCAGCGGTCCACCAGATAAATCAGGGAATCGCCCACGCCCTTGATGGCGGGAATATTCAATTCCATCGGGCCGGTTTTATTGTCAAAACCCCAGGCACCCAGTTCCAGCGCGCGCTTGTACGCAAAAGCGGCATCCTTGACGCGAATCGCAATCGCACACACGCATTGGCCATGCTGGCGCGCAAAGCGTTGCGCAAATGAATCGGGTTCGGCATTGATGATGAAGTTGATTTCACCCTGGCGATAAAGGGTAACATCCTTGGTGCGATGGCGCGCAATGGCGGTAAAACCCATGGTTTCAAACAGGGAACCCAGGGCTTTGGGGTCCGGTGCTGCGTACTCAACAAATTCAAAACCATCCGTCCCCATCGGGTTGTCCCACGTTGTAAATTCCATAAATCCTCCTGATTAATAATACGCAATAGTATAAACGCGATGGCAAAGCAGAAAATTTCAAAAAATTCCCGTAAAATCACAAATATTGATAGAAAATTGCGCCAATTCGCCAAATTAAGGAGTTTTATGACCAAAGTTGATTTAGACAAAATTGACCTGAAAATTTTGGGCGTTTTGCAGGCCGATGGACGGCTTTCCAACCAGGAAATTGCCGAAAAGGTGAACCTCTCGCCCTCGCCCTGCTTGCGCCGCATTAAGCGGCTGGAAGAAGCGGGGGTGGTTCGGCAATACGTGGCTTTGCTTGACCCTGATAAGATTGGACTCGGTTTACTGGCTTATGTCAATGTCCGTTTGGAAAAACATAGCGATAATCCGAGCACCCCGGGCATGGCGAGTGCGCGCAACAACACCACCTCGCCGCGCGCCGATTTTGCCGCCTCGGTGGCAAATTGGCCGGAAGTGGTGGCCTGTTATGCGATGACCGGCGAAATGGATTATTTGCTACGGGTACAGGTTAAGGATATGGATCATTTTTCGCAATTCATGATGATTACCTTGTTGCGCCACCCGGCGGTGCTGGATGTGAAATCCAGCTTTGCCTTGCAGCGCATTAAAGATACTACCGCCTTGCCACTCATGTCACTGTAAGGAGGCATCATGCCCGTCATCACGAATATCGAAGATTTGCGCATCCTCGCCCAAAAACGCATGCCACGCATGTTTTATGATTATGTCGATGCCGGGTCCTGGACCGAAGACACCTACCGCGCCAATAGCGCCGATTTGGCCGCCATCAAATTCCGCCAACGGGTGGCGATTAATATTGAGCATCGCAATCTGGCCAGCCACATGCTGGGCCAGGCCGTCACCATGCCAGTGGCGCTGGCCCCCACGGGCATGGCGGGCATGATGCATGCCGATGGCGAAATTTTAGCCGCCAAGGCGGCGCAGGCGTTTGGCGTGCCGTTTACGCTATCAACCGTTAGCATCTGCTCAATAGAAGATATCGCCAGCCATACCAGCCAGCCGTTTTGGTTTCAACTGTATATGATGCGCGACCGGGACTTTATGCGCCGCTTGATTGGTCGCGCCAAACAAGCCAAATGCTCGGCCCTGGTGCTGACGCTGGATTTACAAGTGCTGGGGCAACGCCACAAAGATATTAAAAATGGCTTGTCCGCGCCGCCCAAACCCACCATCGGCAATCTGTTGAATCTGCTCACCAAACCCGCTTGGTGCTGGGGCATGCTCAATACACCGCGCCGCCAGTTTGGCAATATCGTTGGCCATGTCGAAGGCATCACCGACACCACATCACTGGCTGTCTGGAATGCGCAACAATTCGACCCCACCCTGTGCTGGGAAGAGGTGGCCTGGGTCAAGCAGCAATGGGGCGGCAAATTAATCCTCAAAGGCATTATGGATGTGGACGACGCCAAACTGGCGCGCCAGCATGGGGCCGATGCCATCGTCGTCTCC
>CAMBDR010000720.1 GCA_945864765.1 Janthinobacterium lividum
CCGGCGTTTTGCGCCATGGTGGGTTACACGCGTGAGCAAATTATCGGCCAGTTCCCACCGATGATGTATTGGGCACCGGAAGCGATTGAACAAGATCAGGCGCGCTTTGACCGCATGATGGCCGGACAGGTTTCTGCTACCGGCATCGAAACCATTTACCTGCGCGCCAATGGCGAGCGCTTCCCGGTGCTGGTACACGATTCACCCCTGATTAATGAAGCCGGCCAGCAAACTGGCTGGATGAGTTCGATTCTGGATATTTCCGAACTCAAACGGGTGCAAGAACTCACCCGCAAACAGCAAGATAAGCTGGAACTGAGCGCACGCCTGGCGACCATAGGCGAAATTGGTTCGACCCTGGCGCATGAATTAAACCAACCGCTGGCAGCCATTTCCAGCTATGCCGCCGGGGCCATGAATATGATTGCCGCCGGCAATATCGACCCCGCCGCCTTAACCCAGGCCATGCAACGCGCGCAAGACCAGGCGCAGCGCGCCGGGCAGGTGATACGCAGCGTACACGAGTTCGTTAAAAAACGCGAAGCCAGGCGCGAGCCGCTGGATTTGAAAGCCCTGATTTTGCGGCTCTTACCGCTGATCGAACTACAAGCCAAAACCGTGCAAGTGCGGCTGGAAGGCGCGTTGCTGCCCAACAGCGTCGATTCAAACCAGCCAGACTTACCCACCGTGCAGGCCGACAGAATCCTGATCGAACAAGTGGTACTCAACCTGACCCGCAATGCGCTGGAAGCGATGAACCAGTGCGCGCCCGAGCAGCGCAGCCTGCGCATCAGCGCGCAAGGCCTGACGACGCCGCCCTGCGTGCAGGTGGCGGTGATGGATCGCGGCCCCGGCATTGCGCCAGAAGTGGCCGGGCAATTATTCGCGCCATTTTTTACCACCAAGAAAGATGGCATGGGCATGGGCTTGAATATTTGCCGCAGCGCGATAGAATTTCACGGCGGTAGCCTGGATTATTGCGCCAACCCCGAGGGCGGCACCATCTTTACGTTTACCTTGCCGCTCGATGCGCTTGATCCGCTTGATCCGCTTGAGCCGGCCTCAAGCCCTGAACCCGAACCTGAATGTGCAAGCCCATTTGAAGCCAAACTTAAACCGCCAGAAAGCTAAACATGTTACATATCGTCGATGATGAAGAAGTGGTGCGCGATGCGCTGTTATGGCTGGCCAGCTCGCGCCAGATTGCCGCGCGCACCTACCCGGACGCCAGCCATTTTTTGGCCGCACTGGCCAAGGATTTTGTCTATGCCAAAGAGGGTGATTGCCTCTTGCTGGATGTGCGCATGCCCGGCATCTCCGGCACTGCCCTGTTTGATTATTTAACCGCGCAGCAACTGCAACAACGCTTACCCGTGATTTTTTTAACCGGCCATGGTGATGTGCCGATGGCGGTGGATACCTTAAAGCGCGGGGCCTTTGATTTTTTTGAAAAGCCGTTTAACGATAATAAATTGATGGATCGGGTCTTGCAGGCGCAAAGCAGCTCTTGCGTAGCCCACGCTAAGGCGCTGGTGTTTCAGCGCCTGGACACCTTGTCACAGCGCGAGCGCGAAGTGCTGGATTTGATTTTGGCGGGCAAATTGAATAAAGTCATCGCCGATAAACTGGACATCAGCATGCGCACGGTGGAAGTGCATCGGGCCAATATTTTTGACAAAATGAAGGTGCATTCAGCGGTGGAACTGGCGGGTTTGTTGAAGTAAAAAATGCCTCAATGCGCCCAGGCCGCCTCAAACTCATGCGCCGGGGTGGGCACTGAAAAATAATAACCCTGCAATAAATCACAACCATGATCGGTACAAAAGCGCGCTTGCGCCGCCGTTTCCACCCCTTCTGCCACCACTTTCAATTTTAAGGCTTGGGCAAAGCGGATCATGGCAATCAGCAATTGCTCGCTGCGCTCATCTTGCCCTATGGTGGCAATAAAACATTTGTCGATTTTTAGCACATTGATCGGAAAAGCCTGCAAATGTTGTAGCGACGAATAACCGGTGCCAAAATCATCGAGCGACAAGGTGATATGGCGCGCCGCCAGCGCGGACAAGGTTTGGTTGGCGCTGCTGTGGTCGGCGATCAGGGTGCTTTCGGTAATTTCCAGCCCCACTTTATGCGCGCCCAGTTGATGTTGATCCATGGTTTCGGTGACGCAATCGAGTAGCGAGCATTCACGCAACTGCACCGCCGAAAGATTAATCGAAATCGCCATATCCTTAAATTTGATCGGCTGTTTGGTTTCCCACTGCTTGAATTGTTTGCAGGCATCATCCAACACCCATTTGCCGATTTTGACAATCACGCCATTTTCTTCGGCCAGCGGAATAAATTCGGTCGGCAACAATAGCCCCAGCCGTGGGTGGTGCCAGCGTAACAGCGCTTCAATCCCGCCCAGGCTGTGATCCATGGCGTTGACTTGCGCCTGGTAATACACCTGGAATTCGTTCCGCTCCAGCGCATAATGTAAATCGCGTTTGATGCTGGCCGCGTGTTCCACCGCGTTATGCAGTTTTTCGCAGTAAAAACGGCTTTGGTTGCGGCCCTCATGTTTGGCGCGGTACATGGCCACATCGGCATGCTTCAATAAATCGTTGGGGTTGTCGGTGTGCCGGTTATACACCGCAATGCCAATGCTGGTGGTGACGATGAGTTGATGGGTATCCAGCGTAACCGGGCTTTGCAGCGCCGCCACCAATCGGTCTGCCAGCAGGGCGGCTTGTTCGTCACGCTCCAGATTGGCGGTGAGCACCACAAATTCATCACCACCCAGGCGACATAAAAAGTCATCATCGCGCACGGTGGTGCTCAAGCGGCGCGCAATTTCAATCAATAACTGGTCGCCCGCATGGTGTCCGAGGGTGTCGTTGATACTCTTAAAATCATCCAGATCGAGTAATAGCACCGCCAACGATGCCTGGTGCCGTTTGGCGCGTGCAATAAAACTGTGCAACGCCAGTTCAAACCCACGCCGATTGGCGAGGCCAGTTAAGGCATCACATTCGGCCAACTGGCGTAGCTTCTCATGGCTTTCGCGGATGGTTAATTCCATGCGCTGGTGCAGTTTGGCCTGACGCACCACACTGCACAGGCGTCGCGCGGTGATTTCTTCAAACAGTAAAAAGTCGTGCGCGCCCGCTTCAATGCATTGTTCGGCCAGCGATTCGTCATCGTCCCGGCTGAACAGAATCAGCGCAGCTTCGGCTGAATTTATTAAGCGTAATTGCTGCAGCAAACTGATACCGTCTTGATCGGGTAAGTTGTAATT
>CAMBDR010000721.1 GCA_945864765.1 Janthinobacterium lividum
CACCTGTTTTCGCCCCAAATTAATTTGCACACCCACATTACCGATGTGATCAATCTCATTGAATGCGAGCAATTAAGCGATGTGGTGCTGGTTGGGCATAGTTACGGCGGCATGGTCATTACCGGGGTGGCTGATCAGTTGTTGCAAAAAGGGGCCAACTGTTTGCGCCATCTGGTGTATCTGGACGCCGTAACGCCCCACCCCGGCGAAAGTTGGAGTAGTTGCCACGCCCCCGAAACCGTGGCCAAGCGGGTGCAGGCGGCGCAGGCAGCGGGTGGGCACATCCCTTTCCCGGATGCCAGCATGTTTGGCCTGGAAGGCGCAGACCGCGATTGGGTCAATGCGCGTATGACGGTGCAACCGCTGCGCGTCTACCAGGATCGGCTTCAATTTGACGCCCAACGGCTGGCATCGCTGCCACGCAGTTTTATCGATTGCACCAACCCGGCCCTACCCACCATCTCGGTCATGCGCCAACGCGTGCGCCGCGAACCCGACTGGCGCGTGCTGGAATTGGCTTGCGGGCACGACCCCATGGTGAATATGCCGGGGCCGTTAAGCAAAATGTTGCTGACGTGCGCCAAAGCCTGAGCGCAGCCTGATAACACACCACACAGGCTCATTGCCGAGCCAGAAAAGAGAGCTTGATATGCGCTACCAAGGCAGAATTACAGACTGGAAAGACGACAAAGGCTTTGGCTTCGTCACCGCCGTTGGTGGCGGTGAACGCGCCTTCGTGCATATAAAAGCATTTTCGGCGCGCACCAAGAGGCCCCAGGAAGGTGATCTCATCACCTACGAGTTGGGGCAAGATGACAAGCGCCGCTTCCAGGCGCAAAATATTCGCTTTGCCGATACCCGCCCACCAGATACCCGGCCACCAGATACCCGGCCACCCACTGCGCGGGCCGCACAAACATCGTTTGAACCTTTTATTGTGGGGGTTTTTGGTGCATTTCTGGCTTTGTCGATGATGATGGATTGGCTCCCGTCTGCCGTACCGGGTGCCTATTTGGTGGTGAGTTTTTTTACTTTCCTGGCTTACGCCATCGATAAAGCAGCGGCTGAAAATAAGCGCTGGCGAACCCCGGAAAGCACCTTGCATTTTTGGGCGCTGATGGGCGGCTGGCCGGGCGCTTTACTGGCGCAAAAATCCTTTCGCCATAAATCGAAAAAAGAATCGTTCCAAAACATATTTTGGGTGACAATTATTATCAATTGTGTGGCCTTGGGGTGGCTGTTCACCAGCAGCGGCGCTGCCGTGCTGGCTGGCATGCTTCGTATGCTTGGCCTGGCAGCATAAAATGATGGCCACATTCCGGCCTTTGGCCCAAGGCAGCGAGATGAAAGCAAATGGGATGTCGAACCGCTCAATTACCCACCAATTATTGAGGATTAGGCGCATGGAATATGAAGATCAAAATCATCAACTCAAACAATTATTGGCCGCACGCAATTAAATCGGGTAAATGCAACACCCCCAATTGCACGCCACCCGGCAAGCCCTGAAAAGGGCGCGACCCAAGGCTATCGACAAAGGTATCGTACCCGTGCAACGGCCCCAAGTCATAACCAAGCTGGCGCGCCAGGGTTTGCGATACCCCGGAAGTCAACTCACTCTCGATGCGGGTGTACCCTTGTTGCATGGCCAAAACCACCGCCAGTTTTTCCAGGGCATACCCGATGCCCAGCCCCATGCAGGCGGGTTGCACCACCGTCATAAATTGGCTCACCACCAAACTGCCCTGGTCTTCAAGCGCTTGATGCGGTGCCGCCAACATTTCAAATATCGGGCGAAATTTTTGTTGCAGATAAGGATCATCCGGCGCGGGTAATTGCGCCATATCGGCTTTATCCAGCGCAATGGTGGCACCCACTACTTGCTGCCCCTTTATTGCCACCAGCGACAGGCCAGAGCCCATCGCCCGTTCAAACAGCGGCGCAAACATGGCGCGCATTTCTGCTGCGCTCATCCCCAAATGCACGGCCAGTGGTTCGGCTGCAGAAAAAATCTCGCAAATCAAAGCGCTGGCAGCGGCGACATTGCCGGGCGCAAACAGGTGCAATTCCACACCGGTTGCGGTATCAAGCCAGGGCTGCCTGGCCAAATCCAGCGTTTTGGCCAATTCAGGATAGCTTGCTGCCTGAAGCCGGCTTGGCAGATTGGCCGGGGCCAGTGGGGCTGGTGGGGTCGGTAGCGCGGCTTGATCTGGCGGTACGGGTGGCATTTGCCACGGCGCGTGCTGCGGCCCACTCTGGCTGGGTGCCTGGGCTTTAAGCCGCGCAATACTGGCCGCCAATTGTTCAACCGTTTCGGCCTGAAACAAATCCCGCAGCGAGATAGTCACCCCATGGGCCACAAATATGGCGCTGTGCAGGCGGGCAAATACCAGTGAATCAATCCCCAATTCAGCCAGCACTGTGGCCCGACCTGCTGGCACAGCGCATAAACCACACAGTAAGTTGCGCAGCCAGGCTTGCAATCCGGTTTCATCCGGCGCAAGTGAGTCGCTTGCCGCATCCATGGCGCTGGGGCCGCCAGTTGGTGCAGGCAAGGCCAAACGGTCAATTTTTCCATTCACATTCAAAGGCAAATGCGCCAGCGGCACGATTTGCGCCGGAATCATATACTGTGGCAGGGTGGTGGCTAAAAAAGCCTGTATTTCCCGATTCGGAATAGGTGGCGCATCTTTTTTATGCACAATATAGGCTACCAACAAACCATGTTGTTGCTCAGACTGCCAATATTTTACGGCGGCAGCGGCAATGCCGGGGCATGTCAGGAGCGTGGCTTCAATTTCGCCCAACTCAACGCGTCGGCCATTGATTTTGATTTGCTGATCGGTGCGACCATGAAACAGCAGTTCGCCATCGCTACGCCATGCGCCCAGATCGCCGGTTTTATACAGTTTGGTGGCCGCAGCCAATGGATTGTTGATGAAAACCTGCGCACTCAATGCCGGCTGATTCAAATACGCTTTGGCCAGCCCGATGCCACCGATATAGATCTCGCCAACCTCGCCTGGTGCCAGTGGCTGCATTTGCTCATCCAGCACAAAGGCTTGCATATTTGACATGGGCTTGCCAATCGGGACGGCAGTAGTGCCAGCTGCACTGTTGCCATCGCTGGCCGTAATGGGGTAAAAGGTGGCATCTGCTGCAACTTCACTTCTGCCATACAGATTAATCAATCGGGCCTCCGGCAATGCGGTAAAGAATTGCTGCACCAGCCGTTTGCTGACGGTTTCGCCGCTCACCACCCAAAAATCAAGATCGG
>CAMBDR010000722.1 GCA_945864765.1 Janthinobacterium lividum
CCGGATGCTTGGAACCCGTTGCCGCCTGCATGCGCGCAATCATCTTGCGTGAATGCATGGGGTTAACCCGGCCATCGGTCTCGCCGGTTGCCATAAACATGGCCGGATACTTTGCGCCATCCTGCACATGGTGATACGGTGAATAGCCATATAACACCTTCAGCATCTCCGGGTCTTTGACCGAACCGAATTCGGACACATTAAAGGCCCCGTTAGGGTCCAGCTCCACCCTTAACATATCGTAAATGCCCACCATGGAACCGACCGCACGGAACAGTTCCGGGCGCTGCGTTACCACCGCCCCCATCAGCAAGCCGCCATTGCTGCCACCCACAGCGGCCATGCGGCTACTATTGCTATATTTGGCCTTGATCAAATACTCAGCCGAGGCGATGAAGTCATCAAACACATTTTGCTTTTTGGCCAGCATGCCTTGTTGATGCCATTGCTCGCCAAATTCACCGCCACCACGCAAATTGGCGACCACATACACACCACCCGCATCCAGCCACAGGCTGATTGCAGCACCTAAAAATTTAGGGGTCTGGCTGACGTTATAACCGCCGTAGCCATTAAGCAAGAGCGGGTGCGAGCCATCCAAACTCAGGCCCTTGCGCCGTACAATGGCGAGCGGAATGCGGGTGCCGTCTTTGGAGGTGGCAAACTCGCGCACCACTTCCACATTATCAAAACGCACCGGGCTGGTTCTGACCAGGGCGGTGGGGCTGACTTTACCGCTCGCCTCATCGTAACGCGCAAAATACGGCGGCTTCAAATAGGTTTGCACCGAATACAGCAAGCTGGCATCAGGTAGCGCCACCACCTGGCTGACGGTGGAAATATCGGTCAACGGCAATTCACCTTTGGGTTTGCCCTCCAGATCAAATATTGCCACGCGCGACGGGCCGCCCACCATTTGGCGCACATAAATCGCTTTGTCGGTCACGGTGACGGGCGTTCCCGCCGACTCGCCACCACCCAATATGACGGCATCGGATTCGGGCACCAGCACTTTGGCGCGGCTCAAATCGTAATCCCCTGCAGCCAGTTTCAGCAATTTGCCACGCGGCGCATTCTGATTCGAGACCAAATACATCGAACCATCCGCGCCGATTTGGGCCGCCACCACTTTATCGGCAAACTTGCTGATCGGGTGGGTAGTGCCATCGCTGGCAATAACATAATGCGCAAACTCACCGCCATCACCATTGGCCACCGACACCATCAATTGTTTGGTTTTATCCTGGTATTCAAGCGAAATTGCCGCCACATTGGGAAATTCCTTGCCGATCACATACACATCCTTGGCCGGATCATCACCCAGTTGATGGGCAAACACTTGCTGGAAGAAATGCTGTTCTTCAGCCGGACGCTCCGGCCCCGGATAGCGGGTATACCAAAACCCGCTACTATCGGCACGCCAAGCCAGGCTACCACCACCGGTGGGATACTGCACCCGTGGTATGACATCTTTCAGCGCTTTACCGCTGGCCACATCAAAAATATGGACCGAACCGTCTTCACTGCCATTCTCGGAGAGCGATACGGCCACCAACTTGCCATCGGGCGACGGTACAAACCAATCAATCGCGGTACTGCCTTTTGGGTTAATTTGATTCGGATCGACAATCACCCGGGCATGTTTGGGGTCGGCATCATGGCCCATTACGGCAATCATCGCTTGCTGTTTGGCAGGTTCAGAAAAAATCGCAAACACCTTGCCACCACTCACGTGCAACTGCGAATAAGCATTGGAAGCGGAAGCAATTTGTGTCATCAAGCGCTTAAAAATGGGTTTGCGCGCCGACAAATGATCCAGATATTGCCGGGTGCGGCGGTCTTGCACCATGCCCCAGGCATGGGTTTGCGCATTGTTTTGTTCCAGCCAGCGGTACGAATCGACCACCTTGAGTTCGCCATATTGGTCGATCACATCAACCTTGGCCGTTGGCGGCGCGCCCCGGTCAGCCGCATGGGCCAAAGGGCTGATACAGGCGGTGCCTGCCACAGCAAGGGCTGCAAGGGCTGCGAGCGCCGCAAGGCCAAGCGCATTGAGTTTGATCAGGCCAAGTCGGGCCGGGCACCTGACCAAGTTTATGAATGAGTGCATGGATGCGTTCCTTTGACGTTGATACCCGGCACCGATGCCGGGCTATTTTTTTGAATCGCGTATTTTAACCCAAATGCGGTATGATGAAGCCTTCTTTAACGCCATCCACTCTTCTTCCAGCCATGCAATGAAATATCCCGAACTCCTCAGCTTTGCCGATTTATTACCGCGTCTGAATCAATTTGACGCCATTATCGACGTGCGCAGCCCGGCCGAATATGCGCTTGATCATATTCCCAACGCCATCAATTGCCCGGTTCTGGACGATCAACAACGCATTACCGTGGGCACGCTCTACAAGCAAGTAGGCGCATTTGAAGCCAAGAAAGTGGGCGCGGCGCTGGTGGCGCGCAATATCGGGCAGATTATCGAATCCCGCTTTCTGGATCATCCGAAAAACTGGACCCCGCTGATCTATTGCTGGCGCGGCGGTAACCGCAGCGGATCTTTGGCGCATATTTTGGCCAAAATCGGCTGGCCAGTGGCCCAGCTTGACGGCGGTTACAAAAGTTTTCGCCAGCAGGTGATGCAAGACTTGCCGCAACTGGCCAATGGCGCACAATGGCGCGTGTTGTGCGGCACCACCGGCAGCGGTAAAAGCCGGATGTTGGAAACCTTGGCCGAGCCAGGTGCGCAAGTACTGGATTTGGAACATCTGGCGCGCCATCGTGGCTCGGTGCTGGGGCACATACCCAGCCAGCCGCAACCGGCACAAAAAAGCTTTGAGAGCCAGATTTGGCATATTCTGCGCCAGTTTGACCCGGCGCGCCCGGTATGGGTGGAGGCCGAAAGTAAAAAAATCGGTAATTTACGCGTACCCGAATGCATTATGGACGCCATGCGCGCGGCCACCTGTGTGCAATTTAATCTGGCAACAGAATTGCGGGTGAAATTGCTATTACAAGACTACGCCCATTTCACGCAGGACCCGGACAATTTAAAGCAGCAGTTGCAATTTTTATGCCCCTTGCACGGCAAGGAAAAAATCAAACACTGGAATAGCCTGATTGATGAAGGCAATCTGGCCGAACTGGTGCAGCAATTGCTGGCCGAACATTATGACCCGGCCTACTTGCGCTCGATTGAGCGCAATTTCAGCCAATACAGCCGGGCACCTGCGTTTGTCCTGCCCGGCATCACGGCGGATGATTTTGCGCTGGCG
>CAMBDR010000723.1 GCA_945864765.1 Janthinobacterium lividum
GCATAAAAACCGGGGCCGTGTTGGCACGGTTCACCTGGAGAATGGCGGCAGCCTGGGTGGTGGTTGTTTTGTGTTACGTTTGCCTTGATTACCATCATCAGCGCGGAGAATGAGCATGCATACAGGCTTGAGTAGTGGCGCTAAAGCGGGTGTTGCACCGGAGAATCAACTTCCGGTGTGGAAGGATCAACACTATTTGTTGGTGGATGATTTTCAAGGCATGCGCCAGCTGTTGCGTGAAAGTTTGCGCAACCTGGGCGCGCGCTACGTGGATCAGGCGGGGACCGGCGGTGAAGCCATGACCTTGTTGCAACAAAGTCGCTATGATGTGGTGTTATGTGACTATAATCTGGGCGAAGGCAAGAACGGCCAGCAAGTGCTGGAAGAGGCGCGGGTGCGCGAATTAATCCGCCCCACCACGGTATGGATTGTGGTATCGGCCGAAAAAAGCGTCGAATCGGTGATGGGCAATGCCGAGCATCAACCGGACGCGTATTTGATCAAACCCATCACCGAAGAAGTGTTGCTCTCACGCTTGAACCGGGTGTGGCTGAAAAAGCAGATTTTCCGCGCGATTGATCAAGCCTATAAAGATAAAGATTATTTGCACGCGGCCAAATTGTGTGGGCAGCAAATCAGTGTGCATAAAGCGCATGCGCTGGACTTGTTACGAATGCAAGCCACTTTGCTCATGCGCAGTGGTGAGCTGGAGCCGGCGCGCGAGATTTATCAACGCGTGCTGGCAGCGCGTGATTTCGATTGGGCCACCGCTGGTTTGGCCAAAATTCATATGTTGAAAAACGAGTATGAGGTGGCCAAAGGCATGTTCCGTAAAATTATCGAAGGTAATCGCTATTTTATTGATGGCTATGATCAACTGGCGGCGATTTATCAACATCAGGGTCAAATGGAAGAAGTGGTCAAGATTTTGGAACGGGCGGCCAAGTTATCGCCCAATTCGGTGATGCGGCAACTGAATCTGGGTGAAAGCGCCATGAAAATAGGCAAAACCGATGTGGCTGAAAAAGCATTTCGCAAATCGGTGGCGCTTGGGTATTTTTCTGTGGTGCGCACCCCGGATGCGCATCTTGGTCTGGCGCGTATTTGCGGCATGAAAAATGAACCCAAAGAAGCGCTGGAACTATTAACCTCAGTGCAGCGTGAATACAACAGTCCTTCCATCCGTTTGCGCACCAAAATCACCGAAGGCATGGTTTACCATGAAAGTGGCGACTATAAACGGGCACGCAAAGCGGGCGATGAGTTGGGTGATATGTTGGCCGCCACCTCGGCGCGCCCGGCTCCCGCAATTTGTATGGATATGGCGCGCTTGATGTTTGCCGTGGGAGTGAAAGAGCCGCCGGTCGAGTTACTGACCGAAATAGCGAAAAACAATCACGATAACGAAGTGCTGTTGTCCGAAGTGCAAGAAATCTTCGAGGGCGCGCGCATGGGTGAAGAGGGCGCGAAAATCATCCATGATTCACGCAAAGAATCCTCCGACGCCATGAACCGTGGCGTGCTGTTGTGGAAAACCGGCAAAATGGCCGAGGCGGTGGAATGGATGCGCAATTTGCGCCTGAAGTTGCCTAGCAATATGCGGGTCTTGTTTAATTGCGCGCAAATCATGATTTCCAGCATGCAAAAGCATGGCTATGATGCGGATATGGCGGCCGAAGCGAAAGATGTATTGATGACGGTTGAGCAACTTGCGCCGGGGCAGCAACGCTTTGCGCAATTGATGGAAATGTTGCTGGCATTGAAGGCAGAGTAAGCGCATCCAGCGATTTTGAAGCTCGGCTAAATACTCGTGAAATATTCGTGAAATATTCGCTAAATATCAACCGGGTCCACTTCCAGCGACCAATCGGCCCGGCTTTTGTGTTGCCGCAACAGGCTGAGCCACTGTTTTAAAAACGCCTGCAAACCGGGGCGCGAGACGGATTCGAGCAGTAATTGCGCCCTTTCCTTATTCGCCACCCGGGTGACCGTGAGTGGAATCGGTTGGTGGATGGTGATGCCGGGGTGCGCCATACAGGTGCTGGCATGCTGTAAAAATTCCAGTGCCACGGAGAGTTCCGTTGCCTGGGCGCGTAGCAAAGCCTGGTAAATAAAGGGCGGTAAGGCCGCTTGTTGCCGTTCGGCCAGTAAATGGCTGGCAAATTGCGGGTAATCCTGACGCATGATCGCCCCATACAACACATGTTGCGGGTAGCGGGTTTGAATCAACACTTCACTGTCTTGCAAGGCTGCGCGGCCAGCGCGCCCCGCCACTTGCAGCAACTGGGCAAACAAGCGCTCACTGGCGCGATAATCGTGCGAAAACAGGGCGTTGTCCGGGTTCAGGATGCCAACCAAACCAAGCCGCTTAAAATCATGTCCTTTGGCCACCATTTGGGTGCCGATCAAAATATCCACTTCACCCTGATGCACTTGCTCAAACGCAGCCTGGGCGCTGCCTTTTAAGCGGGTGGAATCGGCATCGATGCGCAGCAAGCGGGCGGTGGGGAACAGGCTTTGCAAACCTTCTTCAATGCGCTGCGTACCGCGCCCCAACGCTTGTAAATCAATATTGCCGCAGCTTGGGCAATATTTCGGGATGCGCAATTCCAGGCTGCAATGGTGGCAGCGCAAGCGTTGTTCCGGTTTATGCAAGACCATAAACGCGGTACAGCGGCTGCAATTGCTCACCCAGCCACATGCTTCGCAAGATAATACCGGGGCATAGCCGCGCCGATTTAAAAACAACAGGCTTTGCTGGCCCAGCTCCAGGCGTTGCCGGATTGCCGTGATCAAGCGCAAAGTGAGGCCGTCTTTGGGTTTGTCGTGGCTGGTATCGATTAATTGCATCGACGGCATGCGCGCGGTGGGCACGGCGCGCTGGCTGAGCGTGAGTTTTTGGTAGCGCCCCGATAGTGTTTGCTGCCAGCTCTCCAATGCAGGCGTGGCTGAACCCAACACCACGGCGATGCCCAATTGGCGCGCGCGCCACACTGCCAAATCACGCGCGGAATAACGCAAACCTTCCTGTTGCTTGTAGGAAGGATCATGTTCTTCATCAATAATGATCAGGCGTAAATTAGGCAGCGACGCCAAAATTGCCAGACGCGTGCCCAGAATAATATTGGCTTGCCCCAAGTGCGCCGCCAACCAGTGGCGCGTGCGCTCACCTTCAGCCAGGCTACTATGCAAGGTTGCCAACTGTAAGCCGGGAAAGCGCGTGCGGATATTGTTTTCAAGTTGCGGCGTCAGGTTGATTTCGGG
>CAMBDR010000724.1 GCA_945864765.1 Janthinobacterium lividum
AGGGCCACATCAGGGTGGGTATGCACCAGTTCATCTTGCGCCAGTTCGCAATAAAACTGGGCGATTTCTTTTTGCCGTGAGCCGGCACCGGATTGTTGCAGTGCGTAGGCGGCATCAATGGCGCGCTGCCATTCTTTTTCTCGCTGATAAATTTCCAACAGGGCGCGACGCGCCTGGCCGCTATAATGGGTATCAACCAGGGTATTGAAGGTTTCTTCGGCGCGATCCAGCAAACCGGCGGTTAAATAATCCTGCCCCAGCTCATAGCGTGCCTGTTCGTGTTGTTCTTGCGGCAGATCGGGACGCACCAGTAGATTTTGATGCACCCGAATCGCGCGTTCGGTCTCGCCGCGACGGCGAAACAAATTGCCCAAGGCAAAATGCAAATCCGCCGTTTCGGGGTCAAATTTGACGATTTCGATAAAGGCGTCAATCGCTTTATCGTGCTGCTCGTTGAGCAAAAAATTCAAACCCTTAAAATAGCCGCGTGGCAAGCTGCGGGACTCCGACAGCAATTGCCGAATATCCACCCGCGCAGCCAACCAGCCCAGGGCGAAAAAGATTGGTACGCCCAATAACCACCAAATTTCAAATTCCATATCTACCCTGAATTTACGCTGACGCTGGTCTGTATCACAGGCCCGGCATATCCGGCTGGGTCGCCGCCGGGGCCACAACGGGCGCAACTTGGCGTGATCGATTCAACTCATGCCGATAACGAAATACCGTTGGCGTCATCGCCAAAATACCCAGCACCGCGCCACCGAGAAAAAAGCCCAGTAAGATTAACACCAGCGGGCCATGGATTTCATATTGCAAAAATACATGCAAAGAAACGGGCTGCGTATTTTTCAGCGCAAAACTGAAAAAGAACAGAAACAGCAGGACGAACAGCAACAAGACCATGACTTTGGGGACAAATTTCATCACGTCACACCTTTTTAGCAAAATCAATCAAACCATGATGGTACATGAAAAAAAACGGCATCCGTAGATGCCGTTCTCAAAACTTGTCAATCCGTGCCAAGAATCCAACTACCTGCTGACAATGAACTCATTGCCACGTATTACTCGTACTATTACGCCCAATCAATCTTCAACAATCGGTTGCCCGACCATGGCATCGACTTTTTCGCGCAACTCTTTGCCAGGCTTAAAGTGCGGCACCCGTTTTTCCGGCACCATCACTTTATCGCCCGATTTAGGGTTACGCCCGATGCGCGGCGGACGGCTATTCAAGGCAAAACTGCCAAAACCACGGATCTCGATGCGCTGCCCCGTGGCCAAAGCCTGGGTCATGGCATCGAGTATGGTTTTCACCGCCAGATCTGCATCTTTCGCCACCAACTGAGAATAACGCTCAGCCAGCCGGGTGATCAACTCCGATTTAGTCATTGAGATTCCGCCGCTCGGTTTTTACTGGGTTGTTACTTGCTTATTACTTGCTTATTACTTACTTATTGCTTGCTTCTTGCTTAGTTCTTATTATCGAACTTGGCTTTCAACAATGCGCCCAAGCTGGTCGTGCCGGATGCGGCGTTGGCGTCCGAGCTGGCAGCCATTTTTTGCATGGCTTGCTCGGTGTCAACGCTGTCTTTGGCCTTGATCGACAATTGAATGCTACGTGCTTTGCGGTCGATATTGAGGATCATCGCTTCCACCGAATCGCCCACTTTCAGGTGAGTGCCAGCATCTTCCACGCGGTCACGCGAGATTTCCGAAGCGCGCAAATAACCTTCAACTTCATCCGACAACTGAATCACTGCGCCTTTTGGCTCAACCGATTTCACGGTACCCGTCACGGTTGCACCCTTGTCATTCATGGCGCAATAGTTGTTGAATGGGTCGCCTTCGAGTTGTTTCACGCCCAGCGAAACGCGTTCACGTTCCACGTCGATGGCCAACACCACGGCTTCCAGTTCATCGCCCTTTTTGAAGCGACGCACGGCTTCTTCGCCCGATTCAGTCCAGGACAAATCAGACAAATGCACCAAACCGTCGATATTGCCAGCCAAGCCAATGAAGACGCCAAAGTCGGTGATCGATTTGATTGCGCCACGGACTTTATCGCCCTTCTTATGGGTTACGCCAAACTCATCCCAAGGATTGGTTTTGCACTGCTTCATACCCAGGCTGATACGGCGACGCTCTTCGTCGATTTCCAGAACCATGACTTCGACTTCATCGCCCAATTGCACGACTTTATTCGGTGCCACGTTTTTGTTGGTCCAATCCATTTCAGAAACGTGAACCAAACCTTCAATACCTTGTTCGACTTCAACAAACGCGCCGTAGTCGGTGAGGTTGGTGACTTTGCCGAACAAACGGGTGTTTTGTGGGTAACGACGTGACAGGCCAGTCCATGGATCATCGCCCAATTGCTTCACGCCCAGAGAAACGCGATTCTTTTCTTGATCGTATTTCAACACTTTAGCGGTGATTTCTTGGCCGACGGTCAAGACTTCGGATGGGTGACGCACACGACGCCATGCCAGATCGGTAATATGCAACAAGCCATCGATACCGCCCAGATCCACGAACGCGCCGTAGTCGGTGATATTTTTAACCACGCCGGTAACGACGGTGCCTTCTTTCAAGGTTTCCATCAGTTTTTGGCGCTCTTCGCCCATCGACGCTTCGATCACGGCACGACGTGACAACACCACGTTGTTACGCTTGCGATCAAGCTTGATGACATTGAATTCCATGGTCTTGCCTTCGACAGGCGTGGTGTCTTTGACCGGACGGGTATCGACCAACGAGCCTGGCAAGAATGCGCGGATGCCGTTGGTGAGGACGGTGAGACCGCCTTTGACCTTGCCATTGACAGTGCCGACCACGATTTCGCCGGATTCCATGGCTTTTTCGAGGGCCAGCCACGAAGCCAAACGCTTGGCTTTGTCACGTGACAGGATAGTATCGCCGAAACCATTTTCCAGCGATTCGATTGCAACGGAAACGAAATCGCCAACATTGACTTCGAGTTCGCCGTGATCGTTCTTAAATTCTTCGATTGGTATAAACGCTTCTGATTTCAAGCCAGCATTCACGATCACGAAATTGTGATCCAGACGCACGACTTCAGCGGAGATGACTTCGCCGGAACGCATGTCTTGCTTTGAAAGGGACTCTTCGAAGAGTGCTGCGAAACTTTCCATGCCGGAAAATTCAGAAGGAGTTGGAGCAGTAGCCATGAGATTTTTTTACACTGTTAGCCGACAATGCGCACCATGCGCGATTGAACCGGGTTGGGTTAAACCACGC
>CAMBDR010000725.1 GCA_945864765.1 Janthinobacterium lividum
AGCAAAATGTGATCGACAAGCTGACAAACAGCATGTTCAACCAGATGCAGCAAGAACTATCGCTTGACAACCTCAAACAGGTTTACATTCAAATCTACCAGGAATCGTTTACCCAGGATGAAATCAACGCCATCATCGCATTTCACAAATCCCCGACCGGCATCCTCATCGTCGATAGAATGCCCACCGTTATGCAAAAATCAGGCGTCGCGATGCAAGCAAAAATGTTGCCGATGATGGAAAGAATGAAAGCCGTCGCAGCGAAGGCGGCTGCCGAGGCCAAGGCCGAAAGTGATGCCGAGGAAGGTGAGCAAGCAAACGCACCCGACAACAAACCCGCCGCAAAACCCGACAACAAGGTCAAGGCCAAACCGGCACAGAAGCCGTAAGCCAGTAACTTCCGGCTACCGATGCCCAAGCTTGGGCCTGGTCATAGCTTTGTTGTCGTTCCAGCTCCATTGGCCTTTTTTGCGCTTGCCGTCCGGGTAGATGATGGTTTGCTGCGGGTCTCGCACGTTGGCGGTGCGGGCGGGCCGACGCCGATCAAGCCTTTGCTGTTGGTGGGGCCAATGCGGCCCTTGATGCCGCACCAGGTGTCGCGCTCGTAGCCTTAAAAGCACTTGATAAGTTGGCAGCCCCTCTTTGGCGCTTACGGGCAAGCCGCACCAAATACCTGCTCTACCCAATCAGGATTATCAACAAAGGGATTGCGATTTTTTTGCTTTTCGACAATCCTGGCATGCCGCCGAATTTCATCGGCACTCACCGGGTCCAGCCGGTGCCATTGCACCAGCGTACACAATTTGCCCATGTAATTGCCGCTGGTGGTGGTGGTGTTTTGCAATTCCAGGTTGCCCACCCCGGTATTGTCGCCGCCGTCGTAACGCACCGCCATATAAAACATCATGCGTGCCAGATCACCTTTGACGGCATTGCGGGCTTCAAAACTGTCGCTATCGGTGTAATTGCCCGGTGCCTCGCCAATTTGCGTGCCGCCGTTATCATATTCCTTGTCGCCACGGGTGTTGTTCACCGACACATCGGCAGCGCGCAGGTGATGCAAATCGGTGTGCGCCCATTGCGATTCGCTGGAAAAACCGTGGCTCTTGGGCCAGCAATGCTCACGGTTCCAGGCATTTTGATCCGTGTTGCCACTGGCGTTGTACGACTTCGCCTGCGAGCGACCGGTATAAATCAAAATCACGTTATTGCTGTTGAGCGGGTCTTCGTCGCTATGTTTGATGCCATCCCAAACCTGGGTATAACTCAGGCGGACATGGTTGCGGGCGGCAGCCTTATTGAGTTCGGTGCGTAGCGCAACGCCGGTTTTGCCGATCGCATCGGCATAGTAGGTGGAAAAACCGGACCAGGTGGGCCCAGCCAGCGCAACAACGGGTACGCTATTGGCCAGCCGATAATCGGCCACCAGGCGAACCTGGCTAAACCCACTTCGTGCGATCAATTGAATATGCCAGGTGGTGGTTTGTGTGACCGCCGCATTGGCTACATTGGTGGCAGGATCGGTGAACAAGCAGCGTTCTTCATTTCCCGCTTTATTGGGCCGACAATCAAAATCATTGCCAAATGGAGCCTGCGCTTTTCTCACAACCAGGTCAACATCGCCCTTACCACCGCTGGTTTTGATCAGCAAGTCCCTGGCATTGGCTGGCACTGTCACAGTGAAAGCGAGGTGCTGCCCCGCACGGGCCTGCAAACCAGTATGGACGATGCCCTTACCAAGTTCTTGAGTCTGCGCGAAAGCGGAAGCGGAAAGCAGCATCAGCAACACACCAGATAGAAATTGGCTGCCTGGCTTGCTGTGTCGTGTAATTTCATGTCTCATCGTATACCCACCTTATCTTTTACTTGTGTTATGAAATAATTCGCCTGCTACTATTCTAACAAGTTTGTATGACAATATTATTTCAGAAAAAAATAAGTCGGCAATAGAGCTTCAGAAAAACAACAAAATCTGCGCGCCCGTCAGCCACGCAATGAGCCATGACGAGGCAGGCATACCATGCCAATTGGGGTGGAAAACGGCGCAGTTTAGCATGATTAAAAAGCCGCATTCAAGCCAGCCCCAACCCCGCCAAAGCACACTGCGCCGAGCGTAGCGCACCCTCCACCCAGGCCTGCTCGTCCGAATCAAACCGGCTACCCCGGCCCCGACGATGGCGACATCAACCGAATTGTTTTCAAAAGCATCCATCGGTGCATCGCCAAAAATGCTTTCATCAAATACTTTCATCACGCTGCTGCTGCCACACCGTGGCCCCGTTCGGATAGTCATCCAGCCCCACAAAAAAGGCAGCAAACACGGCTTCATAGTCCGCCTGTTCTGCCGAGGTGGCAATAATCCGTGGCCGATGCACGGCAAACCCCTTTGCATCGCTGGCATGGCGGTAAGGCAGCGCAACCTTCAGGTGCCAGGGTAAAGGCGTATAGCTGCGTGCCTCGATAATCAGCGCATCGGTGCGAAAATCGTCGATGGTGATATAGCCGTCATACAGCAAACCCATATGGGTATTGTCATCCGGATTTTGCTCCAACCGCGCCTGCCCGCTCGCAACCGCTGCGCGCAAATCTTCATCGGCCAGCACGGTCATGGTTTTTTGGCCCGATTTTGCAAAGGATGCCAAAATCGGCATCACTTGCGTGCCATCCTGTACCAGCGCCAAACCATTCGAGGCCAGCAAGCCACAAAGCTGCGCGGCCTCCCGGGCATACAGCGGCAACTCGCCGGCACGCTTGGCGTCCACCCGCCCAAACGGCAGCGATAATTCCGTCGCCGGCGCAATAAACTTTTGCAAGGCCGCCACCACACTGCGGTCAGGCGGGTTGGCAAACAGGCCCTCCATCAGGCAGGACAAAGGCAAAAAGTAGCCGCCGCTTTCAAAAATACACGTCATGCTGCTGCCAAAACAACGCGGCAGCACGGCGTCAGTTTCCTGGGTCAGTTGCAGCATTTCATCATAGGCATACCAGTGTAGGGTTTTTTGCCCATGGCGCGATACCATTTCGCCCAGATAAAAACACAGCAGATACAGAAAATTTTGATTTTCCTGCTTCTCGATAAAGGCATTCACCTCCGGTTTAACCTTGGTGCGGATTTGTTCCAACAGCCGATCAATACGCGCCAGGCTCTCGCGGGAATAATCCAGTTTGACCTGGTTCAAGGCCTTGGCAAATGCCAGCCCACCGGGAAATTCGCCATTATTGGCAAACGCCTGCAAAAAGCTTTTTGCGGTTTCATCCTG
>CAMBDR010000726.1 GCA_945864765.1 Janthinobacterium lividum
TTGGTGGCGACGCGCTGCAAAACCACCGTTGTTGTTGGTGTGATCGGCGTCCACCACAATCGCTGCACGCGTGACTTCATCAGCTTCAATTGCAGCAATTAATTGCGGAATATATTTGATGACGTTATCAACGCCATTACCAAGCGCGCTACTTTCGTTGGGTGGTGTGGGCCTTACGCCCTTTTTACCGAGTTTGTCCAGCAGACCGAGAAAAAATTCCTTGTCTCCTTTGCCTTCCACCAGAATGACTTGCCCTTGTAATGTAAACTTCATCGCACTTCCGTCTCTGTCAAGGTCGCAGTTGCCAGCATTTCCTTATCGTAGCTTATGCCAATGGTGCGGTCCGGGTTGGCTTTGCGTACAAGGCGTAACAAGATTGCGTCAAGCTGAGTGTCGGCGTTGGCCACTTTGGCAAAGGCGCGGATGGCGTCGTCACTGTGGGTGGTGGCAAATACCTGGATATCCAGTTCATGCGCCAACTGAAAAATCATTTCCCAGATTTTTTCCTGTACGCTCCAGTGCAAGCCGTTTTCAAATTCATCAATCAATAGCATGCCGCCTTTGGCTGATACCATTTCCAGTATCAACTGCAACACCCGCTGCATGCCCTCGCCCATGGAGCGCAATGGCAAGCGCTTTTCAGCGCTGCTTAATTGAACTACTGCCGTGCGTCGCTCACGCGGGGCAATCGACGAATTGTTGAGGTCGAATGCACTGCCAACCCGATCCCGGTTCGCCACCGGTTTCACAAAACGCAAGGCCTGAAAAGTTGGGTCGATAATTTGCATTGCCGCATTCATGCTCGCTTCGGCTGAGGTGGCAGCCAGTTTGTCCCATAAGCTGGCCAGTGCATCCATTGACGCGAGTTGGGTTGGCACATAGCCCAAGGGAATTTCTTTGCTCAGTCGCGCCCAAAAATCCAGGTCGTTACTTCTTTTTATGGGATCGGGATTGGTGCGAAACGGTATCCAGCCTACGTGGCTGGTTTCATGCAAAGAAACGGTTAAGGCTTGTTCCGGAAAAGTGGTTTCGTTGGCCAATGCGTTTTTCGGAACTTGCCTGCGGGTTTTTTTTAATAGCTTGCGATCCGGGCTGGGTTCCAGTATTTCATCTTCGTCCAAAAAATAGCTGTGAGAAATGTCGATGAATTGGGTCCCGGCCTGGTTGCCGATATGGATTGCGCCATCCGCGTCATTGGCGGGAAAGTCACGGCCATAGAAAAAGTCGCTGAATGGGGCACAAGCCACGCCTTCGTGCGCATCGTCGCCATGCAAGGCAAAAGCGGCGCTTTCGTCATGGCTGGCAGCGATCTGCGTCAATATGCCCGGATTGCCACGCAGCGCGTAAATCCGCAACGCTTCCAGCACCGAGCTTTTGCCGCAATTGTTCTTGCCGACGATCAAATTAACATGGCCCAGCTTGTCGATGCGAAAATCCTGGAGCACACGAAAATTCTTAATGGTTAAATTTGCAAGCATCACTATCCCTGATTTGAAGTGCGTTTAGCCATAAACGCAATGTCGCTATCCGAATCGGATTCTATCATCTTTAGGCGTGATTATTGTGGCACTTTGTGTGTGCGAACAGATGCCGGCGGTTTCATGTTTTGCCGATTGATGAATTGTTTGCGGCGCGGTGTTGCCTTGCGTGAGCGAGGCTGGCCCGGACAGGGCAGCCTCACATCCTATAAGTTAAACCGCAGCCAGCGCCTGCTCCAGATCGGCCAGCAAATCATCAATATGCTCAATGCCAATCGACAAACGCACCGTTTCTTCGGTGACCCCGGCTTTTTTCAGTTCTTCCGCGTTCAATTGGCGGTGCGTGGTGCTGGCCGGGTGGCAGGCCAGTGATTTGGCATCGCCAATATTGACCAAACGGGTGAATAGCTTCAGCGCATCCTGAAAGCGCGCACCCGACGCACGGCCGCCAGTCAGGCCAAAGGTCAAGATGCCAGACGGTCGTCCGCCCATGTATTTTTGCGCCAAGGCATGGTCAACATGATCCGGCAAGCCCGCATAGTTGACCCATTCCACTTTGGTATGCCCTTGCAGGTATTGGGCCACCTTGCGGGTGTTGTCGCAAATGCGATCCATGCGCAGGGCCAGCGTTTCAATCCCCTGCAAGATAAGGAAGGCGTTGAAGGGCGACAAGGCCGCGCCCATATTGCGCAGCGGCACCACGCGTGCGCGGCCAATATAGGCCGCCGCACCCAGCGCTTCGGTGTACACCACGCCGTGGTAAGAAACATCCGGCTCGTTCAAACGCTTGAAACGCGCCTTGTGCTCAGCCCACGGGAATTTGCCGGAATCGACAATCGCGCCACCGATCGAATTGCCATGCCCGCCGCAATACTTGGTGAGCGAATGGACCACGATATCGGCACCAAACTCAAACGGACGCAGTAAATAGGGCGAAGGCACCGTATTATCCACAATCAAAGGCAAGCCATGCGCATGCGCCACTTTGGCAATGGCTTCGATGTCAGTAATATTGCCCAGCGGATTGCCGATTGATTCGACAAACAAAGCCTTGGTGCGCTCATCAATCAGCGCCGCAAAGGATTGCGGGTCGCGGTAATCGGCAAAGCGGGTTTCGATGCCAAATTGCGGCAGGGTGTGGGCAAATAAATTATAGGTGCCGCCATACAGGGTGGAAGCCGAAACAATATTGTCGCCCGCCTCGGTGATGGTTTGAATTGCATACGTGATGGCGGACATGCCGGAGGCGAGCGCGAGCGCGCCGATGCCGCCTTCGAGCGCGGCTATCCGTTGTTCCAGCACGTTGTTGGTGGGATTCATAATGCGCGAATAGATATTGCCCGCCACCTTCAAATCAAATAAATCCGCGCCGTGCTGGGTATCGTCAAACGAATACGCCACGGTTTGGTAAATTGGCACGGCAACCGCACGGGTGGTCGGGTCAGGGCTGTAACCGGCGTGGACGGCAAGTGTTTCAAGTTTCATGGGTTCTCCTGGGCTTGGTAAAGACGACATAATCGAAAAGTTTCTAATGATAGCCGATGGGGCCACGCATCGCCGTGTTACGCGGGAATAATCAGGCCCCAGGCAAAAAAAGGGCAAATGTTACCTGATAAAAAGTGTCACGAGCCAGGCTTTGTTGCCTTACAGTATGGCAAAATTTGTTACGCACGCTTCCAAAGAACAGGTCGGAGTGACACAAATTGGCATGATCGTACTCACCATCCTTGTCATCAGGATGGCGGCTCGCGGTGTCTGATGCG
>CAMBDR010000727.1 GCA_945864765.1 Janthinobacterium lividum
GGCGGTTTTAGGCGGTTTCATGATCGATGGTGGCACAAGGCAAGGTGAAGGAATGCATCATTATAAATGATATGATTTGAATTCGCCTGAAAAGGATAAACTAATCAACTTCGTATTTGGCAACTTCCTGTTGAAGCAACAGCTTGCCAGTTAAGAGCATGGGCCTATCTCCAATTCTTTGCTATAGTTATTTTCCTGTATTGGCGGCACGACGAGCAATGATTTCAAGCAAAAAATCTTCGGCATGTCGGGTTCTACCCGCTGCTATATCGGCCAAGCCCCTGAGTGCTTCTTCGGTAAGTATTGATTCAATCTCCAACAGCGTGGCAGGTGCTCGTGATAATGGGAGAGTGTCATTGGCTGAAATTTCCATGATTGACCTTTTTTGGTAGCGTACAAAATACGGAACATTATAGGGCAGATTTGTCCATGGTAGCTTGATGAAATCGCTAACCGTTAAATTTGTACGCTTTGCTTGAATCGGCCCTGCGCCACAACGGTAATCGGCTGCCGGATAGCCAAACTGATCGCCCAAAAAAAACTGATCCAAAAACGCGCCCGTTTTGGATCAGAATAAGAGGAATACGCTCATGGACAGCGAAGGGTTAGCTTTGCAGCCCGATTTAACCCAGTTTGGCACAGCCGTGTGCCGGCAATTCTTGCAAAGGCAAATTGTTACGGTAACATTTGCGAATTTTATGCAAAAATACGACAGTCTGGCCAGTCAATTTGCCTTGACTCATGTTTCACCGTATGTTGGGGAATTGTCGGAAAATTGTCTATCACGCAAAGAATAATTGCGCATGCTTCGTGTAATAATAGCCAACCTCCCCCTCATCCGAATGGTTTGTTATGACGCCTGCCGACTTACAAAATTTTTTCGCGCAACACCCGGTGCGTGATGTTGAATGCCTGTTCCCCGACCTGTCGGGCTATCCGCGTGGTAAATTGATGCCCGCCAAAAGCTTTGCGCAAGGCAGTGAATTGCGGATTTCACAGGCGATTTCGATGCAGGCGATTACGGGTGAATATTCGTATCACCCGATCTTTCCCGACGCCGACCCGGATGTGGGCCTGGTGCCCGATTACAGCACCCTGAAAATGGTGCCCTGGAGTAGTGTGCCACGCGCCATGGCCATTCATGATTGTGTCGAACTCGGCGGCTCCTTATGTCAGTTTGCTTCGCGCTCAATCTTAAAACAGGTGTTGGCCCGCTATGCTGCCGCCGGCCTTCAGCCCGTGGTTGCGCCCGAAATTGAGTTTTATCTGACCGCGCCCAATCTCAACCCGGCGCTACCCTTGACGGCACCGGTTTCCAAATGTGGCCGGGCAGAAGTGGGGCAATCGGCGTTCAGCATGAATATGCTTAATGAACTGGCCCCATTTTGGGATGAATTCCATGCCGCGCTGGATGCCTTGGGTATTCGCTCCGACACCTGGATTCATGAAATGGGCTTGTCGCAATATGAAATTAATTTACTGCATGGTGATCCGCTCAACTTGGCCGATCAAGCGTTTTTGTTCAAATATGCGGCCAAAGAAATTGCCATCAAACATGGGATGAATGCCGTGTTTATGGCCAAACCCATGGCTGGCCAGGCGGGTAGCTCCATGCATTTACACCAAAGCATCCTGGATGCCCAGGGCCAGAATATTTTCTGCAATCAGGATGGTAGCGACAGCGTGCGCCTGCATCATTTTATCGCCGGCTTGCAAACCTTTTTGCCGGATATGATGTTGATTTTTGCGCCTTCGGTGAATTCATACCGCCGTTTTGTGGTCGATAGTCAGGCTCCGATCAATTTACAGTGGGGTGTGGACAATCGCACCGCCGGCTTGCGCATCCCCTTGAGTGGCCCGCTTGCGCGGCGGGTAGAAAACCGTATTGCCGGGGCCGATGCCAATCCCTATCTGGTAATCGCCGCATCATTGGCGGCAGGCCTGGCGGGGCTGGAACAAGGCTTGCAACCCTCCCCTGCCATCGATGGCAGCGCCTATGCATGCAGCCACGACCTGGCGCGCACCTTTTTTCTGGCCTATACCAACATGCTGAACAGCCAATCGGCACGGCAATTGTTGGGCGAGCAGTTTGTGACCGCGTTTTGTGCCGTCAAGGAGTTGGAATATCAAAGCTATTTACATGAAATCAGCGCCTGGGAAAGGCGCTTTTTAGCCGCGCAATCCTGAATCCCCGCTGACACCCCGCTCATGGCATCGAGTCCCCGGAAAACAGCTTTTGCTGCGTGATGACATGGCCCGGCTCGGGCGTATGGTGTACCCGAAAACTGGCAAATTGCAAATCCGGGCCAGGCCGCCAATCGGTTTGTTCATACAGCATTGGCCCCCAATAGGGTGCGACGGCTTGGTACATGGCGTGGTGATCCAAATCTTCCGATTCGATGATGCCCAGATTCGGGTGGCTGGCAACCCATTGCATGGCCCCGACGATGCTGGCGACTACTTGCAAGCTGGTGGCATTATTATACGGGGCGATGGCGCGGGTGCGCCCGATCGATAAATTTGAGCCGAACCAAACCGACGGGTAAGAATCACTCAATAAAAACACGCCCAGTTCATCCATGCCGCTGATCACATCATCTTTGGCCACCCGCCGGGCGCGGACTTGCTCGTCGTTGCCATTGGCAATTAACTTCATGGCATTCACGGTTTCATCACAAGGGCGATAGGCGTAATACACGGTGGGGCGATATTCTGCATGGCCAGGCTCGCCCACGGTTAAAAAGTCGGCAATGGAAATGGCTTCGTTGTGGGTGATTAAAAAGCCTTCAAATTCGAGCCGATTCGGGCTCCAGGAGCACACCGCCAGATTCGCGCCGGGGCGGTTAAACATCAGCGCGGCCTGGCAGCCATGGGTATGCGTGCTTGCGCCGTCCGGGAGTAGGCGTTCATGGGTGCCCCAGCCTGCTTCTGCCGATTGTAGCGCCTCGGTAATCAAGCCATCCACCGACCAGGTATTGACGAACTCGCCCGGTTCGGCGCGCAAACTGGAAACCTGGGTATCGCATTCTGAAATTTGAATCACGCGCACCCCGAGGCGTTGCGCAATTTTGCCCCAATCAGCGGCTTCCATGGTGGCTGGCAAGCTATCCGGGATATGGGTTTGCGCCATTTTTTCGAGCGCGCATTTGACCAAAACCGAGACAAAGCCTGGGTTAGCGCCTTGTGCAATCACCGCAGTGCTGCGGCCCTGGCATTGCTTGGCATAGGCTAACACTTGTTC
>CAMBDR010000728.1 GCA_945864765.1 Janthinobacterium lividum
TGTCGGAAGCGGTGCAACCCTTATGGCAATCGAAGTCGGATTGGGAAATCTACAAAGGCATCGCCAAAAAGTTTTCTGAAATCGGCGGCGAATATTTGGGCACCCAACAGGATTTGATCCTCACACCCCTGATGCACGACACCCCGGGCGAACTGGGCCAACCGTTTGAACCAAAAGACTGGCGCGCTGGCGAATGCGAACCCGTGCCCGGTAAAACCATGCCCAACATGACGGTGGTAGAACGCAATTATGCCGATGTCTACCGCAAATTTACTTCGATTGGGCCACTGCTGGAGAGTGCCGGCAATGGCGGCAAAGGCATCAGTTGGAATACCCAACACGAGGTGGAAGTGTTGCGCGGCGTCAACCGCACCGTGACCAGTGAGGGCGTGGGCCAGGGCCAACCGCAACTCAACACCGCCATCGATGCGGCAGAAATGATTTTATCGCTGGCCCCGGAAACCAATGGCCATGTGGCGGTGAAAGCCTGGGCGGCCCTATCAAAAATCACCGGGCTCGACCATACCCACCTGGCGCTGCCGCGTGAGCATGACAGCATCCGCTTTCGCGATGTGCAGGCGCAGCCGCGCAAGATTATTTCTTCCCCCACCTGGAGCGGTTTGGAAAGCGAAACAGTCAGCTACAACGCCGGTTACACCAATGTGCATGAATATATCCCATGGCGCACCCTGACCGGGCGTCAGCAGTTTTATCAGGATCACCGCTGGATGCTCGATTTTGGCGAAGGCCAGTGCGTCTACAAACCGGCCATCAACACCCGCACCACCGATGGCATGTTGAACAAATCGCCCAATGGCAACAAGGAGATTGCGCTCAACTTTATTACGCCGCATCAAAAATGGGGGATTCACTCCACCTATTCCGACAACCTGCGCATGCTCACGCTCTCGCGCGGCGGCCCGCACGTATGGGTTTCGGAAACCGATGCGCAACTGGCCGGCATTGTGGATAACGACTGGGTCGAAGTCTTCAACCTCAACGGCACCCTGACCGCCCGTGCGGTGGTCAGCCAGCGCGTGCCGCAGGGCATGATATTGATGTACCACGCCCAGGAAAAAATCATCAATGTACCGGGTGCGGAAATTTCCGGCAAGCGCGGCGGCATTCACAATTCGGTCACCCGCATCGTCACCAAACCAACCCATATGATCGGGGGTTATGCGCAGCAGTCATGGGGCTTTAACTACTATGGCACCGTTGGCTCAAACCGCGATGAATTTGTGCTGGTGCGCAAAATGAACAAGGTGGACTGGATGATTACTGAAAACAGCGCAGAAGCCGAGTCTGACCGATTCCCTGCCAACCCAGCCAATCCAGCCAATCCAGGAGTAACAGCATGAAAATCAGAGCACAAATCGGCATGGTCTTAAATCTGGACAAATGCATCGGCTGCCACACCTGTTCCGTGACCTGTAAAAACGTCTGGACCAGCCGCGAAGGCGTGGAATACGCGTGGTTTAACAACGTCGAAACCAAGCCCGGCATCGGCTACCCGAAAAACTGGGAAAACCAAAACCACTGGAACGGTGGTTGGAAGCTTAATGCCAGTGGCAAACTGGAGCCAAAACAAGGCGGCAAAACCAAAATTTTGATGAATATTTTTGGCAACCCGAATCTACCGGCGATTGACGAATATTACGAACCCTTCACCTACGATTATCAACATCTGCAAAATGCACCGCTCTCGAAAACGCCGCCCACGGCGCGCCCGATTTCGGCCATTACCGGCAAGATTATGGATAAAATCGAATGGGGCCCAAATTGGGAAGATGATTTGGGCGGCGAATTTGCCAAGCGCAGCAAAGATCAATTGTTTAACAAGATGCAAACCGAGATGTACGGCACCTTTGAAAACACCTTCATGATGTATTTGCCGCGTCTGTGCGAACATTGCCTGAACCCGACCTGCGTGGCATCGTGCCCATCCGGCTCCGTGTATAAGCGCGAAGAAGATGGCATTGTGTTGGTGGATCAGGACAAATGCCGGGGTTGGCGCATGTGTATTTCTGGCTGCCCGTACAAAAAGATTTATTTCAACTGGTCCAGCGGCAAGGCGGAAAAATGCACGTTTTGCTTCCCCCGGATTGAAGCCGGCCAGCCCACCGTTTGTTCGGAAACCTGCGTCGGGCGCATCCGTTATTTGGGTGTGTTGCTGTATGACGCTGACAAAATCGAATCCGCCGCATCCAAACCGGATGAGCAGGATTTGTATCAGGCCCAGTTGGACTTATTCCTCGACCCGCATTCGCCGGAAGTGATTGCCGAAGCGTTAAAGCAAGGCATACCGCAAAGCTGGCTGGATGCTGCCGCCAAATCGCCCGTGTACAAAATGGCGGTGGAATGGAAAGTGGCCTTCCCGCTGCATCCGGAATACCGCACCCTGCCCATGGTTTGGTATATTCCACCGCTCTCGCCGATTCAATCTGCGGTGGAATCGGGCGTATTGGGCAAAAACGGCATGCTGCCGGACACCAAGAGCTTGCGCATTCCGGTGCAATATCTGGCCAACTTGCTCACCGCAGGCAAAGAAGCGCCGGTCTTGAGCGCGCTCGACCGCATGCTGGCCATGCGCGCCTATATGCGTAGCAAAACCGTGGACAAGGTAGAAAACCTGACCGTGCTCAAGCAAGTGGGGATGACCAAAAACGAAGTCGAAGACATGTACCACATCATGGCCATTGCCAATTACGAAGACCGGTTTGTGATTCCGTCCAGCCATAAAGAAATGGCAGAAGACAGTTTCAACGAAAAAGGCTCGTGCGGCTTTACCTTTGGCAACGGCTGCTCGGACGGTACGTCGGACGCATCGCTGTTTGGCAAAAAGAAGCACACTCACGCACATCCGCATCCGCAAGAGAAGGTGATAACGATGCCGACCTCGCGCAAAAACAAAGCCACGTGTTAAGGGGAATCAATCATGCGAATTTTTAAACTTTTATCGGCGCTCTTGCTCTACCCCGAGCAAGAACTGCTGGACGCGCTACCGCAACTGCATCTGGAACTGGCGGCCATCGCCAAGGCCGAGGTGCAGTATGCGGACATGCCAGACAGCACATCTTATGCCAAACTGGGGCCATTGCTCAATTTTCTGCGCAAGCACGACTTGATCACGCTGCAAGAAAACTATGTGCAAACCTTTGACCGCACGCCCAGCCATTCGCTGTTTTTGTTCGAGCACATCCATGGCGAATCGCGCGATCGGGGCCAG
>CAMBDR010000729.1 GCA_945864765.1 Janthinobacterium lividum
ATCACAAGCGACATATTCAACTGGTGCGACCACTGCAAAAAAACGACGCGCTTGCAAGAGTATTGGCAGCTTTGTCGGGCCAGCCGAATTTGCCCGGCACAGCGCTGTGGCTCGAATTTGACTCTCGCACCAAGGACGCCGGGTGGGACGAAGTGCGACGCCAAGTGTTGACTGCGTTAAATCAACGACGCAGTTGGCTGGAACAAGAATATCGCCACCCGTTGTTTGTACAACTGCCACACCGTTTTGCCGCTGAAATGGTCACATGGGCACCCGATTTATGGAGTGTGAAACGCTATGTAGCCGTATTGCCTGAGGAGCAAGATGTGCTGGCAGCCATTGCGGTGGATCTTGAGGAAGAAGATTTGCAAGCAAAACAAGCCAAGAACAATTTTGCGGAACTGGCTGATAAATACCATGTTGCTGTGCCACAGCAAGAACGCCTGCAGGCAATGCGTGATTTGGCAGTGTACATTGCCAACAGCAGCAAGGGCAATGAAGCGGGGCAAAACATTGTAAGTGACTTGGCGAACGCTTTGGATAGCTTGACTTTATTTCGTTATTTACGCAAATTGTTTGGTGATACGCCACAAGCGCTAACTGACGTGGCCAATGCATTGCGACGTGTGGCGCAGGCAAAGAAGGCTGATCAAAATTATATTGGCGCTATCAAAGCGCTGCACGCGACCTTGGGATTGCGGCAGCGCTTACTGCCAATGACAGGAGACCCCAAGGCCGCTCTGCCAGAACTTATCTTGATACAAAACGAGCTTGCTATGCTGGAAAAAGCGGTCGGAAATCGTAACCGGGCGCGGGCTTGGCTAAAAAGTTCGCAAGCATTAAAAGCCGGGCTTACTGCGCACAAGCTTCCTGGTGTCGGTTCATTCGATGGTAAACGCTATCGAGCCCAGGCACTAGGTGTTTTGAGTACTTTGCCGTTGAAGACTCAAGGGGCAATTGAATATCTCCGAACGAATATTTTGCAGCGTTTAATCACTTCCCATCAGGCTCATGTTTCTAATAATATGGGTCTCCCAGTGGTGTATTGGAACGAGGTTCCTGCAATTGGTGTTCGGCTATTTTATTATGAGGAGTATAGTCCTCCCTACGAAATTGTCATATGCCGCATTGAGCATCCTATCAAAAACCAAAAATAAACCGCTGGCAGCGCATTGTAATCAAATTTGCAGTCGAAACACGGCATTGAATTTACTTTGCCGCAGCCACCACTTCCTTGCAAGTGAATGTCGCCCCCTGTTTTTTCGAAAGATCAGTCAATGACCCTTCGTCCCCCTTGCTCCACCATTCATAATGCTTTTCATCAGAATAACGGATGCCGCTGGCAGCCGGGGCGCGCGGCAAGGTGTACTGCTTGTTTTTGACGGTGAGTTTGACGAAATCCGGTTTATCGCCCTGCATTTCGTAATAACGCACCACCACCTTGTGCAATTTGTCGCAGCGGTATGTGCTGGCCTGGCCGTCAGCAGCTTGGCTGGCGTGTGGTAGCAGCAGTGCGCAGGCCAGCGCGCAAACGCGCAATGGGGTCATCAGGTGGGTAAAGTTTGGTGTCATGGTTTGGCCTGTATTAAAGCCTGCGCCAATTGTGGCAGCAACAGTTCTTTTTTGCGCACTTTCAATCGTATCCCTTCACTCACCCGCTTCGCTTCAATCTGCCCCTCTTCACTCAAATATTGCCTGGCAAATTGCTCCAGTTGGGCTGCGTGTTTTTCCTGGTTCGAGCTTTGGATAATACCGGGGAAAAAACGATTCACGCTTATGGCACCCTGTTGTTTGAGCAGCAGCTCACGATGTTCCACGGCGAAATTCCAGGCTTGCTCGACATGCTGGTTGAGCGCCACCAAAGGCACCGCCCGCGAGCTAATGTCGGTTGGTAAATCATCTCTCAATGCCAGTTGCAAAGACTGCGCTGCCAGTTGTGGGTCGCGCGCACTGAACATGGCCAGATAATATTGATTGCGCTCACCATTGCTTTTGGCATGCCTGCCCAGTTCCAATAATTGCTGGTACAACCCGGCATCGGCATGCATGCCAACGCATGATAAAACCCAATTCCGGTCGGCAGGGCGCAAGCTGTGGGTGTCCTCTACATAGCGTTGGAAACGGCTGCGTGCCTGTGCAATGGTTTGCGCATCACCAATCTGGATCAGGTGCCGGATAAAACTGGCGCGTTTCAAGCGTTGTTCGCGCGCTTCACCCGGTTTTTCATCCCAGCCCAATTGCGCTAATTGCGGCAGCAGCAATTGGCTGATCCAGCGTTGTAATGGGGCTTGTTGCGGTGTATCGTGCGCCAGCTTGTCCAGCAGGCCAAGTGGTGTCAATATCGCCTCCCATACGGTGCTGCGCGGCTCTTGGCCAAAGTGAGCAATCAAATCCAAAAAATTGGTCAGCGGCAAATGCCCGGCCTGCACCAAGGCCCAGCTATCCGTCACCAGTCTTAAGCGCACCGCATCAGGCAATTGGGCCACCTGGTTTGATAAGGCTTGTAAGTTGGCAGCATCATACTGCACCCTGAAATAGCCCTGGCTGTGCGGATCAATTATCAAGAGCCCTTCACAACCAGGGCGTTGAATCCGGGTGCTGGCTTGCTGCAACAGAATGGTTTCAGTTTTTCCGCCGGACACGCTCAATTGCAGCGGAATTTGCCATAATTTTGCGCTAACCGGACTATTGTCGCCGGAAAACGCCTGTTGACTCAAGGTGATCTGACGTTGCCCGTTTTGGCAGCGCTGCGCTACCTTGATCAGCGGCAAACCCGCTTGCGTTACCCAGAGCGCAGCAATCTTGCCCACCGGCTTGCCCGAGGCCCGTTCCAGCGCAGCCCATAGATCGGCACTGGTGGTATTGCTGTATTGATGGCGGCGCATATACCCGGCAATGCCACGCCGGAACGCCTCTTCACCGATATACGATTCCAACATGCCCAGCACCGCACTGGCCTTGCCATAGGTGATGCTGTCAAACGCGGCAGCGGCTTGCTCTTCGTTGCGAATCGGTTGTTGAATCGGGTGACTACTGTGGCGCGCATCCAGATTCATGGTCTCGTCATGCGCCAGGATGTCGTTGAGTCTGCTGTCCCATTCCGGATGCAGCATGGCAGCCGCTTTGGCTTGCATCCACGAGGCAAAACCTTCATTGAGCCAGAGATTGTCCCACCATGCGTTGGTGACCAAATTGCCAAACCATTGATGCGCTGTTTCGTGGGCGATG
>CAMBDR010000730.1 GCA_945864765.1 Janthinobacterium lividum
GCGGCCAGTGCCGTAATAAGCAACCAGCGGCAATACCACGCGCTGGTTTTGGGCGGCCAAATTTTGCATTGCCTCGCCCAGCTCGGTGAGTGCCTTGGCTTTTTCCAGATGCGCGCCGGTTTTGGTTTGGTAAAACTCCCAGTTGAGCGGCTTGCCATCCAATTCACCTTGCGCCTTGACGGCGGCGGGGTATTGCCTTGCCATTTGAAATACGGGCTGCTGGTAATATTTTGCGTACACATCCTTCACGCCGATTGCCGCCGACTTGCCAATGGCAAAATGATTAACAAAGGGCGCAAAAGCGAGGGCAATCGCATCCAATATGGTGGTTTTACCGCCGCCATTGCGTGCGCTGATGACGGTAAGCTGCTCATGAAATTGGACGGTGAGCTTGGGGAAGCAGCGGTAGTTGACCAGTTCAATACGGCGCAACCAGGTGCGCAGGCGTAATTTGAGGCTTGCTTCGTCTGGTGCTTCATCTGCGGTTTTGGCTGAGCCATCCACCAGTTTAATGGCAATGGCAGGCACGGGGTGAATCGGCTGGTCACCGTTTTCCGGTTTGGTGGGGGTGCTGTCAGGCCGATGTGACGTAGCGACCTTATCCATCGTCCCGCCTTTGGCCTCAATCGCGCTATTCGGCTGACCACCCGTATTTTGGTCGCGCGCTTGCATCTGGGCCACAATGGCACGTACCTCTGCACTGGCGAAGCGCTGTTCGATCTCATCCCATAACATAATGGCGTGGTCGCACATATCGCACTGCACCGTCGCTTGGCTACCAAACCGTTCCAGCTTTTTCATCAACAGCAAGGAATTGTTTTTGGGCTCACCACAATGCCCGCAGACATAATTGCGCATCCTTTGTACTTGCTCACTACCCGCCATCAAATGGGCATGGATGTAATTGGCAAATATCACTTGTTCAGCCGAAGCAAGGTTGGCACCAAAAAAAATATCTATTTGCCCTTCAGTGGCAGTGCGGCGCAGGATGCTTATGCCCATACGATGCCCGCCCGTCAGCGTTACAAAATCAGCAGCGTCACGCCATAGGTTATCAAGACTAAACGATGCGCTTTTGGCCAACTTAACAACCAAGCTTGCATAAATATCATCCAGAAAACCATGAACGGCATAGCTGACAATCGCGCCGGGTAGCTGCGGCGCAATGGGGCGTTTGCGCCCACAATAACCGGGGAAAATCAATTGGCCATCCTGGCGCAGGCAGATAGCACGCTCTTCAAGTTGCCTTTCTATTTCGCACAGCACAACCCGTTCTTCCGGCGGCGGCAAGCGTGCCATAGCTTGGAAGAATAATTTTCCCTCGCTGATGCTGCCCACTGGCAAGCAACCGAGTCTATGCGGGTCGGCGCTCAAGGTGCAGATGACGGCTTGGGCGTAGGCGCTGATCCATTCCGGCTGTAGCAGAATATAACTGCCATAGTCGAGCATCTTAACCACGCCAGGTGCTTCCAATAATGTAATGACGGTTTTTAAAATAGATTGATCAAAAAGCGCATCCTGCGGCAGGCGCTTTTGAAGCAGATTATGCAATTCATCAAAAGTCAGGAGGACGTGTTTTTCATCCCGCAATTCAAGAATAACATCCCTGATTTGCTTTGAAATCAGCGGCGAACTGCGACCAGGTATTTTATTCCAGTCAATCGTCGCGGCGATGGCTGCGCGCAGTTCATGTATTCCGCCACTTGTTTTGGCGCTGGTCTCAAAGTAGGCCGCAGTATTTTCGCTGGCAAATTGCTGGATTTTGGCCCGACTTGCTTTAAATCCAATATCAATGCGGTTAGCCACCAACAATAAAGGGATGTCCTTGGACAGATAACGCCGTATTACGGTTGTCCATTCTTGCAGACCGGGAAGCGCATCTTCATTATTGGCATCGAAAACCAACACAATGAGTGCTGCTTGACCCATGAAAAGTTGCTGAATGAGCTGTTGATCGGCTTGCCCGCCGAAATCCCAGAGCCAAATATCGCGTTGACTTGCGCTCTCACCACCCGAAAGTGGCCACTGCCTTGCCCATACACCGGACGTTGACTCGCCAGAGGTAAACGTGTTGTTGGCAAGCCGTTCGACCAGTGCGGTTTTGCCAGCATGACCGTCGCCAACGATGAGCACCTTGGCACTGGCATAGCTATGTATCGTATTTTCACCGGACTGAGTAACATCAGCCCGAACAGCCATGAGCAATTGATTGTACGAGTCATCGCCCGATGCGCGCCAATCAATGGATTTGAACTGTGCTAACGCCCCCTTGGGCTGCGTATCATCAAGTCTTAACGGCAAAAACCGCCGATCCCGGTTTAGCGGATCACGAAAACGCAATGTTTGGCTTTCCAGGGCGGCCCAATCTGAACCGAACGCTTGCGCCGACATGCACAACACCAAACAGCGTGAATGCTCCAATCCGGACTCAATTTTGGCACTGATGGCATCACCAGCATTGATCGCCCATTCATCAAACCAGACCCGAATCCCGTCTTGTTTCAAGCGAACAGCCAAAGCCCTTGCAATGTCTTTGTCATAGCTGCTATAGCCAAGAAAAACATCATATTCAAACTCATGCTTCATCAGAGAAATCTCGCTGGCAATAAAAATATGGCTCTAGTCTAACGCAATATGGCTTGATTTGGCACGCCGGGAAGTAATCGAATTATTTTTTACGTTGAATTTGCCAACGCATCCTGAAATTGCTTTATTAACTATTTTTACTGCAACACCCCCGCCACATAAGTCGCCGTCACCGCTCTGTCATCGCCCAGCAGCGCCAGCACAAACAATTGCTCTTCCAAACTCTCACACTGCGCGCTGCGTCTGGCCAGCAAGGGCGTGGCCTGCGGGTTGAGCACCACAAAATCCGCTTCCATGGCCGCGCCAAAGCGCCCGATCAAATGGGTCAGGCCCAAGGTGCGCGCCGCGCCCAAGGTGGCCAGATAAAACATTTTCAGCGCCGACAAATGCATGCCCGACATGCGCGCCACCTGGTAGGCCGCATGCATGGTTTGCAGCATCGAAAACGATGTCCCGCCACCCACATCGGTGGCCAGCGCATAGCCCGCGTGCGCCGCATCGGCCTTGGCAAAATCAAACAGGCCACTGCCCAAAAATAAATTCGAAGTCGGGCACACGGCAATGCTGGCCCCGGTATCGTAGAGGCAAGCGCGGTCATCCGCATCGAGCCAAATGCCATGCCCCAGTACGCTGCGCGGGC
>CAMBDR010000731.1 GCA_945864765.1 Janthinobacterium lividum
CAACAAGGGCACATCTCCACGCGCCATTTTGGCCAGCGCAGCGGCAATTTCAATGGCCGGGATATTTTGCTCACGCTCAAATTCTTCCACTACCGATTGGTATAAGCCCAACTCACCCAAAGCCAGCGTGGCGCTGATTTGCTGCTTGAAGCGCGCTACCCGTACATCATTCACCGCTTGAATAGTCGGCAGTTCGAGCGCACTGATGGGCTGGCGGGTTGAGCGCTCAATCATTTTCAACATGCCTTTTTCACGTGGCGTGATGAATAAAATCGCTTCGCCACTGCGCCCGGCGCGGCCTGTTCGGCCAATGCGGTGGGTATAGCTTTCCGGGTCGTGCGGCACATCGTAATTGATGACGTGGCTGATACGCTCCACATCCAGCCCGCGCGCCGCCACGTCGGTGGCCACCAAAATATCAATCTTGCCGTCTTTGAGTTGCCCGATAATGCGCTCGCGCTGGGATTGTTGCAAATCACCATTAATGGCGGCAACCGAAAAACCACGGGCACCCAGCTTGCTGGCCAATTCTTCCGTGCCCAATTTGGTGCGCGAAAAAATAATCATGCCATCAAATTCTTCGGCTTCCAAAATGCGGGTTAAGGCATCGAGTTTATGCATGCCGCTTACCAACCAATAGCGTTGGCGGATATTGTCCGCCGTGCCGGTTTTGGCGGCGGCGGTAATTTCGGCTGGTTTGCGCAAATAGGTTTGGGCGATACGTTTGATGGCGGCGGGCATGGTGGCGGAAAACAGCGCAGTCTGGCGCGTGGCCGGGGTTTCTTGCAAAATACGCTCGACATCATCAATAAAACCCATGCGCAACATTTCATCGGCTTCATCCAGCACCAGGGTTTTGAGCTTGGACAGATCGAGCGAACCTTTATCCAAATGGTCAATCACCCGGCCCGGCGTACCCACCACCACATGCACACCGCGCTTTAACGCGGCCAATTGCGGTATATAACTTTGGCCACCATAAATAGGTAGCACATGAAAACCGGGGATATGGGTAGCATAACGCTGAAATGCTTCAGCCACTTGCAAGGCCAATTCGCGGGTAGGGGCCAATACCAGCGCTTGCGGCGTGCGCTGGGATAAATCGAGGCGCGACAAAATCGGCAGCGCGAAAGCGGCAGTCTTGCCTGTACCGGTTTGAGCCTGACCTAACACATCGCGGTTTTCCAGTAACACCGGAATCGTGGCAGCTTGAATCGGTGACGGTATTTCATAGCCGACATCTTGCAAGGCACGCAGCAAAGGTTGACTCAATTGTAAATCGGAAAACAGGGTTTGGGGGGTATCAGACATGGCACTCTCGGATTTGAACATGATTCACACAGCGCGAAACATTATGCTGTGTAGTTTACTCTGTTGCGCCGGGTTTAGTCTGGATTTTTACACCCGGCGACGACAAAAATGCGCTTAAACCGGCTTACGACGCCGTGCAGCCCAACTTAAACCCACCAAACCAGCCATCAGCATGGCATAAGTCTCTGGCTCGGGCACGGGCGATAGCATAAAAGCATGGGTTTGATTCAGTCGGGTATTATACGCATTGCCTACCACCACGCCATAATTATTGATTGCATTGGCACTATCCAAGACCCAACCATCATTGACATCGGCGGCACTTAAAAATTGATTCAAATCGATGGCGCGACCATCCAGCCATAACGTGGCGTGTTGCTCATCCAGATCATTGGCAGCACTACCGACCACCCAACCCCGGTTATTGATGGCCATGGCATTACTGAAGCTGCCGCCCAGGGTGCCCAAATCAACGACATGCTCACCTTGCCACAGGGTGGCCCGATTGGCATAATTTTCATTTTGCGATGCGCCCACCACCACCCCCAGGTCGTTAATACTGGTGGCATTGCCGCTATCGCCGCCCAAGGTGCCCAAATCCGTGGCTACGCCATTATTCCACACCGTGGGGCGAAAGGTATTGGTGCCAGCCACCTGGCCCAAGCTATTGATTGAACTGGCATAAGAATAGGCGGGGCCGGGCGTCAGATTGACCGGGCCGCTCCCGCTCCATTGGGTTGCGGCCTGGGATGCGGTATTCAAATCATCCGATTGCCCTACCGCCTGGCCCGCACTATTAATCGCGTAAGCATAGCTTTGCTGGTAGTCACTGCCGGCAGTACCCAGATCGGCAATGCGGCCATTGTTCCAGATGGCGGCGTGATTCATCGGGTCGCCATAACGCGGTACGACATCGGCATAGCCCACGATTTGCCCGGCATTATTGATCGAATAGGCGGCGCTATGATAACCGTCCCAATTAGCCAAAGCCGTTTTGCCACCCCGGTTCCACAGGCTGGCAACGGTTGCATCATTGAAATTATTGGCCCGGGAATAGCCGACCACTTGGCCTGCATCATTAATCCCGTTGGCATAGCTGTCGGGGCCACCCAGCGTGCCCAAATCAGAAAATTGATATTGCACCGTCTGCGCCTGAACGGATGCCAGCAGAATTGTACCCGCCACAAAGAAACCAAATCTTATCAAGGCAAATTTCATATTTTCCCCATGGAATTATTTATATCGCAACAATGTGCTGAATGTTCTGCAAGACTATATCACACCAATGAAATTATGAGAAATGTTTTTAGTGTAAAAGGCTGGTGCTTGAGGCAGCACCCGGGTGGAAGTCAGGATTGTTTGAGCCAGATCAGAAAATGAGGGGGAAACTAACGATGAGGGGGCACTGAGGCCCCCTCATAAAACCATTAACAGTAGACTTTGCTGCTGCCAGTCCGTTGGCACGCAGGTCAGTGCGCCCCCTTATGAATCAAACCGGAGATGGTCGCCAGCAAGTTTTCTTCCTGGAACGGCTTACCAAAATACGCATTCACGCCCAATTCGCTGGCGTAGTTGCGATGCTTGTCGGCAGTACGCGAAGTGATCATGATGATTGGTGTGGTGGCAATACGTGGATCACCACGCACGTTGCGGGTTAAATCGAAGCCATCCATACGCGGCATTTCAATATCCACCAACATCACATCCGGCGTAATCGACTGCAATTGCTCCAGCGCATCCACACCGTCTTTGGCCAACACCACCTGATACCCTTCGCGCACCAGCAAACGCTGGGTCACGCGGCGCACGGTGAGCGAATCGTCCACCACCATCACAATATTGGCTTTGCGCATTTCTTGCGGTGCGGGGGTGAGTTCGACCACGACTGGCGCTGGCACAGGTTCCGGCGCA
>CAMBDR010000732.1 GCA_945864765.1 Janthinobacterium lividum
AATGCAAAACACCAGATGCGCCACCCCCACTACAAAAATCACCACCACACCAATCAAAATAAACGTCAAAATCCCGCCCGCAAGATAGCCAATCATCGCGGTAATCGACCAATTCAAAGCTTCCTTGGCTTGATCCTGAACATAGGCGCTATCTTTCTTGAGCAGATAAAACCCCAGGCCGGGAATAAAACCAAAGAAAAAAGTCGCCAACCAAATAATCAAGCCCAGATTTTTGTCATCTTGCGAGACCACGCCCCCCATATCAATCACATTATTATCCATTTCTTACCCTCTTCAAAATTAAAATAAATGACAGGTATCGACACCAGCTTGCGCCAAACACCTTCCGACCACGCGTATTGTAATAGAAACAGTCGCTAAAACAGCCCTAAACACGTCAGTAAAAATAGAAGCAATAATCATATCAAACTGCAGCCACCGGGTTTGTTACCTGAAAAATGCAATAACCCTTTGCACTTCCAAACAATTATGCTACTATCTGCCCATCGCCTTTGAAGCACTATTAAAAATTTTCAATCATAATTATTTTCAATCAACTTTATTTTTTGGACAAACAATGAAACAAAATCCACTCAAAAAAATCAGCTCCCTCGCGCTCGTAGCCGCCTTGGCTTTCGCCGCCTCTGCCGCCAATGCAGAGACCTACCGTTTTACCCAATCCGGTTTTACCGATGGTGCTTCGGTAGTCGGCTTCTTCCGTGGCTCCGACAACAACCAAGACGGCAAGATTTCCGGTTCGGAAGTGGCTGGCTTTAGCGCCACTTTTTTCGGTGGCTATTTCGACGGTTTTTCTTTTGACAACCGCCCAACCTATAAAAATCTGAGCTACACCGTCGGCAGCAGCATGATTGGTGCCAGTGGTGATGACGTGCTGGATATTTTTGCGCGCGGCACCAATATCGGTTACTTGGCCAGCAGTACTGGCGGCCAAATTTATGGTTTCGACAGTGAACCCGTGGCAAGAACCAGCCGCTATACCGAAGTAGCACTGATCAGCGCCGTACCCGAGCCTGAAACCTATGCCATGCTGTTAGGCGGTTTGGGCTTGCTGGCAGCGGTTGCACGTCGCCGCAAAGCAAACAAAGCTGCGTAATCACCGTTGCTGTGAAAAATAATGGCTTTGGCATGCTGCCAAGGCCATTTTTATGTCAGGGGTTTGATGCGTATTGTTACCGTCGTGCCTTGCATCGCTTCGCTGACAATGCTGATTTCTCCCTTCAAACGCTGCACCACATGGTTGTAAGCCACATGCAAACCCAGCCCCACATGGCCATGCATGCCGCTTCTGGTGGTGAAGAAGGGGTCAAATACTTTCGATAGATTGGCCGCTTCAATCCCGCAACCATTATCGCTGACTTCGATCAGGACTGCGCCATCGTCTTGCGCATAGGCGCTCAAGCGCAAAATGCCGGTGCTCACCCCAGATTCAGGGGCAAACGCATGATCCAATACATTCGCCAACACCCGGCTCAAGACTTCGGTCAAGGCATCGGGCACGGTGAACAGATGTAAATGCTCGGGCACATTGAGTTCAAATTGGTGCCCCATCTGCAGCAAACGACTGCGCACTGAAAAAGATACTTCACTCAAATACGAAGTCAAATCCACCTCCATGCAGTGATTATCATCAACCCGCACCGCAATGGCCTTGAACACGGTCACCATTTCAGCCGCCCGGCTAGCGGTCGTCAAAGCCAGTTCGGTGTATTCAATACTCTCGGCAGTACTCAATTCCAGCGCAGACTTACTTAAACTTCCGGCCATCAGTGCCTCGCGCTGTGCCTTGAGTAATTGCGCCACCCCGGATAAGGCCAACAATGCCGTACCCAGCGGCGTATTAATTTCATGTGCAATGCCAGCCACCAAACCACCGAGTGAGGCCATTTTTTCCGCCAGAATCAACCTGGCCTGGGTTTCCTGTAAATGCTGATGCGCGGCAGCCAACTCGCCGTGCGCCGTTGCCAAATCACCATGTGCTGATGCCAAATTGCCATGCGCCGCCGAATTGGACAGGGCAATTGCGGTATAACTGGCCAGCACCCGTAAAAATTCAAGCTGGTCAGCGGTATAGGCGTGTTGGCGCGGGCTTTGCACGGTTAAACAGCCGATGATTTTCCGCTCTACCAACAAGGGAAGGTAAACCACCGTTTCCATCGGCGCACCGACACTGGGCGGCAAAATCGTGTTCACGTAGTTGAGCAATTCGCTATTCTTGCCAATCACCAATTCACGCTGCTGGCGCACGCACCACACTGCGGGCCGATCATGTTCGCTCATGCGCATGGCATTACCGGGCAAGCGCCGTCCACCTTCAATTTCATACACAAAACGAATCTGGGCCTTGGCGGCTTCATAAATACCGATTCGAAATGCATACGCATCCAGCCTTGCACTCACTTGCCGATACACCCGCTCAAACGCTTGTTCGGTATCGAGGGTGGCAGTTAAATCCTGACCAATCTCACCCAATTTAAGAATGTCGGCAGTCCGTGCATCAATCAATTTTTTCAAGTCCAGCGCTTCAGCGCGCAAGCGCGCCACCCGCCAGCGATAACCCCAATACAGCGCGGCTCCCAGCGCCAACAATAGTAGCAGCAAAAACCAGCCGGTTTGCCAAAATGCGGACAACACCTGAACCGGAATCGTCAGCTCATGCGCACTCCAGTCGCCATTGCGATTGGTGCCCTGGATTTGCAGCGTATAGCGACCCGGCCATAAATTACCATAGCTGGCGTTACGATGCCCGGCATCGGTTTCGATCCATTTCGCGTCATATCCTTGCAAGCGGTAGCGATAGCGGTTGCGCTTGGCTGCGGAAAAATCAAAGGCGGCAAATTCAATCGAAAAATTACGCTGCTCCGGCCTCAGCTTCAACTCTGGCACCAGGGTTGACAGCGCAAAGGATTGGCCGTTAATCTTCAATTCAGTGGCCAGCAAGGGCGGTTGATCATTCCATGGACGAAATTGCTGGGGATCAAAAATGGCCAACCCCTGGGTGCCCCCGGTCAGCAATAAACCGTCATGGGTACTGCCGTAGCAGCCAATCCAGGCGGCACCGATCTCAAAACCGTCGGCTTTGGAAATCGGCCAGGCGCGCATCAGCTTCAAATCAATCAGGTATTCGCTGGTCCAAATCCGCCCCATCGAATCCTGCTGCAAATTGGTGCCCAAATTAATACCGGGCAGCTTAAGCCTGGTATT
>CAMBDR010000733.1 GCA_945864765.1 Janthinobacterium lividum
CCAAATAGGACAACAGGGATTTTGACCTCATGGTTAGAGTTTTCAATTTCATCTGCTATTTCATCAATTTTATTTGTATATTTTTTAATTCTTTTCAAATATTTAAAGGAAAAATGGCGAAACCATCTCGGTTGGATGAAAAAAAATGAGGGGCGTAATGTACCATGACTATGATCCAATGGTTGGTAGGTATTTGCAACCTGATCCGATTGGGTTGCAAGGCGGGCGAATACGCCCACATCGTTCTCGAAAACCCCGGCAGTATTACTGCCCCTGATGGTTTGTCGTAAAAATTCTCATGGAGCACAAAACTCTACCATTACATTGTTGCTCCAAGAAGCCAATCACGTCGATCAAAAAACCAAGCTTATTTATAGCGCTTCCAGCCGCTGCCCGGTCGCAAGCGCAAATCACGCGCCGCATCCCAGGTGGCATCGCTACGCCAAAGAGGCGTGGGGATTTGCAAATCCCATAAACCAATACCTGCGCCCAGGGCTTGCACTTCGCGGATATGCGAAACCGGGTCGGTCTCGCGCCCGGGTTTACCCCATTTGTCTATCCATGTTGGTTGCCCAAACAAAATTTGATCGGCGCGATAACCTGCGCGCAAACCATATTGCATTTGCCAACTGTATTTAAATAAACTCGCGCCCCCTTCACACACCGGTTTATTGGGCGGGATAAAGGTTTCTTCGCTGGCTTCATAGAGATCCTGATAACCCATGCTGTGCAATTCATCGGCTTGCCCGACCCAATCTTGCCACCAGCTCATATTCGGCGCATTGTAGCAGGGGCTATGATAGGTATCGATAGTGAGTAACTTGCCACGGGCTTTTAGCAACGCCGACAGTTCTTTGACGAATAAGGCATAGGCCGCACGGTCGGCTTCAAAATCGCCCTCGCCTTCCAAGTCCAGATCGATACCATCCAGTTGGAATTTATCCAATTCGGCAATCAAGGCGGCAATAAACAGCGTGCGATTGGTGGCAAAGGCGCGCTTGGCCCAATCCCAATCCCATTTTTCACTGTTTTGTGAATTATTATAGACCGTCAATAATACTTTGATATTGCGCGCACGCGCCCAGTCGCGAAAACGTATGACCGAGGCTTCAGTAACCAAGGGGCCATTTTTATCGGTCGGTGCCAATACCAAACCCGTGCCATCGGCTGAGGGATTCCAGAATTGCAAACCGATGCGTGTCAAGGTTTGGCCGATTTTCGGATTGGCATGAATCCCGAATGCCGCCGCTTCCAGCGCATAGGGCGGCACCCAACCCATTACATGTGGCAGCGGTGGCGGCGGTGTCGGCGGTGGCGGTGGCGATGATAGTACTGCTGGTACTGGCACGGCTGGCACGGCTGGCTCGGCGGCAGACGCCATCTGCGCGCAAAGCATGCTCGTTAGCGCCAGCGCGCAAAACCGACCAACCATATTCGCTCCCTTTAAAAACTTTGATTCCACGCTTGCAGTTTCACCAATTTTACCAAGCGATCGAGCAGCTCGCGCAATTGTGCAACAGATAATAGCTTCTTTACCCCAAACAGGGCAAATAATTCGCGCAACAAACGACCACGCAGCATTTCTTCCAGCCCGGCTTGATTGAGCGAATTTTCCAGTACCGCATCGCGTATCCAGTTTGCCATATTCAATGCCTGCGCGCCCCAGGCGTCGCGCTCGGCCTCATCTGCCTGGGCCGTTGCCTCACCCAGTGCCAGCAAAAACAAGCCGTAATAGGCACTGGCATGACGTTGCCCTTGCAAAGCCGCCGGAAACCCGTGTACCACGCGCTGGCTCACTTGTTGTTGTAACTGGCATAGTGCATGGTATTGCTGCAAAGGCGCATCCGCTTTTGCATGCAGTTCGACCAACCGACGCTGCACAATGTCGCCTAACACTTGTTGCGCATACGGGTCATCATTCATTTCCAGGCTAATTGAATTTTTCAAACCGATGCCGATGGTTTCGGCCGCATGGCGAATTTTATCTTCACTCCAGTCAGCCATTTCTGGTTCGCCAGACTTGTCCCGGATATAATCAACCACATAGCTGGCCCGCTCTTGCCGCACTTGCACCGCTTTGATTAGTGGTGCCACCGAATATAATTGCAAGCCGGGCTGCAAATCGGCGGTCACTTCGATATCGCGCCGCACGCACTGCGCCAATTCAGAGAAAAATTGTTGCCGCTGCTGATAGTGCTGTAAGCGCTCCCCGGAAAATTCGGTGTCCTCAAAAAACCAGCGCGAGGATAAAGCCAAACGCAAGCATTGGTCAAACTCACGCCAAAGCTGCAAGAATTGCTTTTGCCGTTCGGCCTGCGCCTGCAAGCTGATGCGCGCTGCGGCCAGATCGCCGCCATATTGATCGAGTTGTTCCAGCAAGAGCGGCAAACGCTGGCAATAATTGCCAAACGAGGCGTATAAATCCTGCAAGTCTTCCTGATCATAGATTTTTGCCGCTTCCAACTCGCTGTAAGAACGTAGCGCGATGTCGAGTGGCTTTAAAATGCCGCGATAATCGACCAACATGCCATACGTTTTTTGCGCATGCAAACGATTGACCCGGGCAATGGCCTGCATCAAACCATGGCCTTGCAATAACTTGTCGATATACAACACCGCCACCCGCGCCTGATCAAAGCCGGTGAGTAAGCGATCCACCACAATCAAGATATCCAATTCGCCTTCGCTGGCAAACTGATTCAGGGCATTGTTTTCATACCATGGCTGGCGCTTACCGATATGCTCGCGCCACCAATTGGCAACCGGGTCGGATTGATCGTCGGGCGCTTCGGGCGGTGACATGATGATGGCGCTGGAGATCAAGCCGGTTTGATCGAGGAATTGCTGATAGCGAATGGCTTCGAGTTTACTATTGGCCGCCAACATGCCTTTCAAGCCGAGATTGTTTTGTTTGAAATTGGCGTGAAAATGCAAGGCGATATCCCGTGCAATCAGTTCGAGCCGGGCATCGGCTTGGTATAAGGGACGTTTTTGGCTCAAGCTGCGTTGCCACACCTGATATTGCGCCTTACTCAAGCTTTGCAGATAATGTTGCTGCCATTGCGCCAGGGCAGGGCTATCAATTTCCAGCTCGGGCACCCGTTCTTCATAGATTAAGGGTGTGACCATTTGGTCTTGCAAGGCCCGTTGCATGCTATAGCTGTGCAAAATGTGGCCAAACAAACGCACGGTTTTTTCTTCTTTCAACAAAGGCGTG
>CAMBDR010000734.1 GCA_945864765.1 Janthinobacterium lividum
CGGCACCGGTAGACATAGTGCGATGAGCAGCACCACCCCCAGGCTGGAATCGTAACGATCCAGAATCGCAAAGAAGATTTTTAGGCCGGAACTCGCCGCTGGCCCGCCCGCTGGAATATCAAGCTGGCGTTTGATCAATGAATTCGGCAGTTCGGCCAACATAAAGGCCAAACCGCAGGCAAAACCCAGCATTGCTGCCTGCAGGAGCGTAAAGTTCCACCAACCCGCGCGCCACCAGGCCGGTAGCCAAGGGATCAGATAATCGAGCAAAGCGAAGCATAGCGCGCCAGCCAAGGGCAAGACACAAAACCCGCGCCAAGTTTTATTCGGCCCAAAAATTCGCCGCCCGCGCCAACAGCGACCGCCATCAATCGGCAAATTAAAGCGCTGCGCAGTTTTGGAGGACAACCAAATCAGGTGCAACAAGCCCGCTCCGGTCATTGCGAAGAGAATCAAGAGTGCGCCAGCAATGGCGTTGGTGGGCGCAATCATAATTCAAACCCGGTTTGGTGACGATTAGAAAACAGAAACTGCGTACCGGACAAAGCCTTGGCGGCTTTCAACCAGGTCCACCAATGGATTTGATGTTCGCTGCCATCGGGCAACGCAGACAAATGATAACCGGGCACGCCGGGGTATTGATGATGCAATGCATGGCGGTCGTTATGCATCAAAAGCCAGCCCAAAGCCGGAGGCAGCAGCAAAGAACGGGTGAATTGCACTTGTTCTGCGGCGCTAAAGGGCGGCACTTTTTGACCGCCACTCAAATTTTGCGGAATATGTGTGTGCTGACTCAGAATGAAAATATCCTGCATCATGGCACTCAAAAACCAGGCCAATCCGAGCGCATGAAAAATCCGACTGGCCCCGATGAAAACAAACGCTGCGCCATACAGCCGCAATTGCACGGCGATATTGAAACCGATGGCGCGCCGATCTGCCGCCTCGGGTAAAAAGCGCGCAAGACGTTTCCAATTCCAAAAATTTTGAATACGATACAGCAGCGAAAATAAGGGGAAATAACTGGCCCAGGCAAAATTGATGATTTTTTGCTCCAGGCCACTCAGTTGGCGCGGCACCAGGCTGGCGGTGGTAGCATCCAAATCTTGCCAACCAGTGTACCGATGATGCCGCGCATGAATTTTGCGCCACGCCACCAAGGGAATCAGTGCCAGCAAGCTGGCCCAAACACCTGCGCAAGTGTTTAACCAACGCTGACGAAATAAATTACCATGTCCCGCTTCATGCAACAGGATAAACGCATGCAATAACACAAAGGCCAGCAAGCATTGGCTAAGCAGCCAAAGGCCGATATTGCCCGATGTGGATAGCCATAGCCCCAGTATAAAAAAAGCCATTTCACCCAAAAAATGCAACAATCCCATGCCATTATTGGCCGATAATTTAGGCGAGCGCCCCAAAGCAGAAACGGGAATCGGCGCGGTTAGCTTAACAGTCATGGTAAAGCCACTTATTAATAATTTTTGACGGGAATAGCGTGAGGCGCTACTGTAATCGATTCCAGGTAAAAAACAGCACGCATAATCATCTCAATTCATGGTAGCAATACATAACATACATGGTAGCAATAACTGAGACAATCATATACCAATATAATGCTGTCGTTAATGAAGATCTGTAATTCGAGTCAATTTCACGATAATTGTTGCATTTCCATCAAAACCAGGCAAATCATGCAAACCAAAATTTTTCCACCGATACCGAGTCGAGGGTACTTCACCCGCTCTGCTTGACGCTACTGCCATCTTCCAGGCGCAGCCAGGTTTCAAAGCCTGGCTGATGTTCACGCAGGCGTATCACCCGTGCGCCGCGTGGCATGTGCTCGCTGCCGTAACTGCCGTGCCCACCCGCGCGCCCGTAACACAGGCGGATACCCGCGAGCGTGCCTTCGTAATCGTTAATGTGATCGTGCCCGACAAATACGCCCGCCACCGCCGCGCTGGCGCGCATGGCTTCAAACATGCCGGAATTGACACTGGGGCAGCATACTTTTTCCAGCTTGTTGCCGATACAGCCGCCTTGCTGCCAAACCTGATCGAATTCGGGCAGCGGGATATGGAAAAACACCAGGCCCGTCAAGCCCACTCCCGCCTCGGCCTGTTGCTGAAACCAGGCGATTTGTTCGGTACTGATCCAGGCATAGCGGCTCACATTCTTGGGGCCGTAGCTGAGCGAATCGAGCAAATACAAGCGCGCCCGCGCCTCGCCTTCTCCGTTAATCAAGTCGATCAGGTAATTGCCCACGCCGGACAAGTTGGCCGGGCCGGGTTGAGACAGGCAACCCGCAAAGCCCTGTTGCACTTGCATCAGTTCAGCGCGGGTCAAATTGCCTTCGTCATCGTGGTTGCCAAACACTGCCGCCCAGGGTAAACCCAACCGCTCGATCGGTTCGACCGCCATGCGCCAGGCCTTGGCAGAATCGGGGATGGGGGTGTCGCTACCGGCAATAATATCACCGGTCAAGATCACCAAATCGGGTTTTTCCAGCGCCAGCACGGTGGTTAGCAAAGCCAGCGTTTTAGTATCCGCTGGCCCGCCGTCGGTAAGGTGTAGGTCGGTAAATTGAACCATCGTAAAGCTGCCGTCCGGGCGAAACGGCAGGCGCGTGATGTCCGTTTCAACAAGTTGACTTCCAGCACTGCCATGTCCCACATGGTTTAAATTTGGCATCGCACACCCTCCCTGTCAAGAGGGTCGATTCTACCGCAACACTTACAGCCGCGCCAGCAACTCCATCTTTTTGGCCGCGAATTCTTCCGCCGTAAAAATACCCTTGCCATGCAAATCGGCCAGCTTTTCGATCTTGGCAAAAATATCGCCTTCATTGACGCTGTCCGCAGAGGAAAAAGCAGGCGGCAATGGCGCGTTATTGGGCAAATTGGCTTGGTTATTGTTGGCTTGGTTATTGTTGGCTTGATTATTATTGACAACCGGATTGAGGTTGCTACTGAAGTTACCATTCACATTCCGGTTTTGCAGCACGCCATTGATCGACACCACCGGCAAGTTGGCGACACTGATCAAACCATACTGACTGGAAAAACTGAGTGAACCACCATACGATTGCTGTTGCGAAAAACTGCCGATCTGGTGATCCAGCGTGTCATACACCGTGACCGTGCCATTGACTTCAATCGCCAAGCGCCGCGCTTGCGCGAAGTGGGCATAGCGCACGCCATTTTGCGCCCCGGTGC
>CAMBDR010000735.1 GCA_945864765.1 Janthinobacterium lividum
AGGTCTTGAGTTCGGCGTTCTCGGGCGGCAAACCGGCAATGGCATTGCTTAAGGTGCTGTTGTCGCCAAAGTTGACATTGCTATTGCTGATGTTGCCATTGATGGATTGGTGGCGGCTATTGTCATTGTGGATGGTATCGGCAAACTGCTGCGTACCGCCCTTGATCGTTTGATTATTAATTTTCATCGTTTTACCTTTCATGTTTTGTGGTCATGTTTTGTGGTCGGCCATGATGCAATGTGTGGCATTACCCGGCTTTCGCGTTCAAGCGGGTCAATGCCTGTTTTGCCATCGTAATTACATCCTCATACCCGCGGTCTTTTGGCAAGTCTGCCAGCAACGCTTTCCATATTTGCACGGCACGCTCGTTTTGGCCCGCCAGCTCTTGCAGTATGGCTTCACTCTTATCCAGCGTGACGTCATGCCCAGCCGTGGCACTTTTTTGAGGCGGCACTTTTTTGATCAGATCAATTTGCTCATTAGCAGGAACGCTGGCAACCAATAGCCGAAAGTTTTTGAACACAATTTCATCCGAGCTACCCGAAGAAGCAAGGTAATAGATGCCACGAACGTCATTTAATTGCTCTGCACTGGTTGCGATATCTTTTTTTCGCATCTCATTGGCAAAAAACAGATAGGCGGCATCATCCCGGCTATTGCGTGCGGCTACAAGGCTTAAGTAAAAAACCAGGGGCAATGCCCGGTTGGTTTGAATGGCTTTGATCAGGTGGGTTTTCCCGATTTGTGTCCTTCCGGCAAAGCAGCTTGAATCCCCCAACTTTCCAAACAAAATACCCGGCAGCACAAAGAAATGCCCCTCAGCCGTAGAATGGGGATGATTTTTGCACTTAGCACTTGCGTTCCAAGCCGAAACTTGATAATGTGTGCGACATGGAAACAATACTCAACCACCGTCACCGCGCAGTCACGTCCAGCGACATAGACTTTATCCGCAAGCTCATAGCCGAGCATCCGGGGTCGAGTCGGCGCGAGCTATCAAGGAAACTTTGCCAAGCGTGGAACTGGGTGCAGGCAAACGGCGCGTTGCGCGACATGGTGTGCCGGGGCCTGATGTTGCACTTGCACAGGGAGGGCTTGATCGAACTGCCGCCAGTACTGTACGTGCGAAACAATCCGCTGGCCCAGCGCGTTCAGCCATCGCTAATCAGCGTTGATGAAACGCCACTGCACGCTTGTCTGGCAGAAATCGGGCCGCTTGAATTTCGGCAAGTGCGGCGCACGCCAGACGAGGCGCTGTTCAACAGCCTGGTGGCACACCACCACTACCTCGGTTACACGCAGCCAGTCGGCGAGCACCTGAAGTACTTGGTGTACGCCAAAGGGCGGCCAGTCGCCTGCATGGCATGGAGTTCGGCACCGCGTCACTTGGGGCCGCGCGACCGCTTCATCGGCTGGAGCGCCCAAGCGCGCCTCAAGAACATACGGCTGCTCGCCTACAACACCCGCTTCCTCATCCTGCCCTGGGTCGTCGTTCCACACTTGGCATCCCACATCCTGGGCCGCATCGCGCGCAGGCTATCGGCTGATTGGCAGCACCTTTACGGACATCCCGTGCATTACCTTGAAACCTTTGTCGATCCGCAGCGCTTTCGCGGCACCTGCTACCGTGCTGCCAACTGGACCGTGCTGGGGGTGACGACCGGGCGCGGCAAAGACGCACCCACTGGCAAGCCCAACCGCCCGGTCAAGCAAATTCTGGGCTATCCGCTGGTGAAGGATTTCCGGCAGCGCCTGGCACGGATTGATCTGCCATGACCGCCCCCAATATCATCGAAGTCACGCAGGAACAGATTAATGAGCTTTTGGAGGCGATCAAGGCTGGGCCGTTTCCGCAGCAGCAAAGAGAACTGCTCACACACATTCTCACCACCTTCAACCATATGATGCAGGCACTGCAGAAATCCAAAACGACCATTGCCAGCTTTCGCAAAATGTTGTTCGGCGACCGCACCGAGAGCCGTGCCAACCTCTTGAAGAAGGCCGGGAACGATGCCGGGAACGGGCCGGGCGAAGGCGGCAGCCCCCCCAAATCTTTGCCAAACGCACCGGTGTCCGCGCAGGAAGCGCCGGGTGTCGGCGAGGAAAAGAAGAAGCGCAAAGGACATGGCCGCAACGGTTCCGACGCCTACAGCGGTGCCCAGGTTGTCGTGTGCAATCATTCAACACTGAAGCCGGGCGACCTCTGCCCCGAGTGCCTGGTCGGCAAGCTATACCGTGCCGAGCCAATTACCTTCGTCAAAATAACTGGCCAATCCCCGCTTGGCGGCACAGTCTTCCTTCGCCCAAAATTGCGTTGCCGCCTGTGCGACAAGATCATCATCGCCCCCTTGCCGGACGGCGTCGATAGCCGCAAGTATGACGAGAGCTGCGCTGCCATGATTGCGCTGCTGCGCTATGGCAGTGGCATGCCGTTTTACCGGCTCCAAGCGCTGCAAGCAGGCATGTATGTGCCGCTGCCCGACGCGACCCAATGGGACATTGTGTCAAAAGCGGCGGCAGGCCCGAGCGCCGCCTTCGACGAACTGATATGGCAGGCCGGGCAGGCAGAGGTGCTGCACAATGACGACACGCCAGCGCGAATACTGGATTTGATGGGCTTGCGTCGCGCCAAGGCCGAAGACAAGGCCGTGGCGGCAGGCGAAGAGCCGCAGCAGGCAAAGGGCATTTACACTTCGGGCATCGTCGCGCTGCTGCCGACCAGGCAAAGAGTGGTGTTGTTCTTCACCGGTGCCGCGCACGCGGGGCAAAACCTCACCACAGTGCTGGCGCATCGCGCCAAGGAATTGTCGCCGCCGACCCAGATGTGTGACGCACTGACGGCCAACGTCACGGGGCCTTTCAAAACCATCCTGGCCAACTGCCTCTCGCACGGCCGCAGGAAATTCGCCGATGTGATAGAAAGCTTCCCGGTGCAATGCACCCGTGTGATCAACGACTTGGCAAGCGTCTACCACAACGACGCGTATTGCAAGACCGAAAGGATGTCGGATGAACAGCGCCTTGTCCACCATCAAAACGAGAGTGGGCCAGTAATGGTGGCGCTAAAAAAAATGGATGCAGGAACAGTTCGACGAGCGGCTGGCCGAACCCAATTCCGGTCTTGGTCAAGCCTTGAAATACATGCTCAATCACTGGGAAAAGCTGACGCTGTTTTTACGCAAAGCAGGTGCCCCACTGGATAATAATATTTGCG
>CAMBDR010000736.1 GCA_945864765.1 Janthinobacterium lividum
ACCAATACCGTGTTCATACCCAAATCCGCCGCACGGAAAGCCGCAGAATAACCGCCGGGACCGGCACCCAAGACCAACATATCGCACTGGGCATCGACTTGGCCGCTGTAGCCGCTGGCCACCGGAGCCGCCGCCGTCGGTGTGAGTGCCGCTGGCGCTGCTGCTGCTGCTGCAGCCGCCGCTGCCGTTGCGGGTGCTGCATCCTGTGCTGGTGCTGCTGTCACCGCATCTACGACCGCCTCTGCGAACGCCTCTGCGACCGCCTCTGCGAACGCATTTGCAACCGCCTCGATCATCAACAACACCGATCCTTCGGCCACCTTATCACCCACCTTCACCCGCATCTCCTTGACCACCCCGGCCAGGGTGGAAGGAATTTCCATGCTGGCCTTGTCGGATTCAACGGTAATCAGGGATTGATCGACCTTGATCGTATCGCCCACCTTGACCATTAATTCGATCACTTCCACTTCTTTAAAGTCGCCAATATCGGGCACCTTGACTTCTAACATAGCCATTGTTTTTCTCCGTTGATCAATCCAGGGTTCATTTATAGCAAGGTTTTACGCATATCGGCCAGGACTTCGGCCAAGTACACGCTAAACCGGGCACCCATCGCACCATCAATGACCCGATGATCATAAGAGAGCGACAAGGGCATCATCAAACGCGGCTGGAAGCTTTTGCCATCCCACACCGGTTTCATGCTCGATTTGGACAGGCCCAAAATGGCCACTTCCGGCGCATTCACAATCGGCGTAAATGCGGTGCCGCCAATGCCACCCAGCGATGAAATGGTAAAGCTTGCGCCTTGCATATCGGCTGGTTTAAGCTTGCCTTCACGCGCCTGGCTTGATAATTCGCCCATTTCTTTGGCGATTTGCAGCAAGCCTTTTTGATCGGCCTGCTTGATCACTGGCACCACCAAACCGTTCGGGGTATCGGCGGCAAAGCCGATGTTGTAGTACTGCTTGAGAATCAGGTTTTCACCATTGGCATCGAGTGAGGCGTTAAAACTCGGGTATTTTTTCAGCGCGGCCACGCAGGCTTTAATCACAAAAGCCAACATGGTTAATTTGACGCCGGACTTGGCAGCGGCGGCGTTGGCGTCCTGGCGGAATTGTTCCAACTCGGTAATATCGGCTTCATCAAATTGTGTGACATGTGGAATCATGACCCAGTTGCGATGCAAATTCGGGCCGCTGATTTTTTTGATGCGCGGTAAAGGCAGCAATTCGGTTGCGCCAAATTTGGAAAAGTCGAGCGATGGCCATGGCAATAAATCCAGACCCACGCCGCCTTTACCCGCGCTGCTTGCCGCCACTGCTGGCGGTGCTGCCATCACACCCTTGACGAAGCTTTGCACGTCCTGTTGTGTGATGCGCCCTTTGGGGCCGGAGCCGGGAACCCGACTCAAATCCACGCCCAATTCACGGGCATATTTGCGAATCGACGGTGACGCATGGGTTTTGCCTGCGGATGCGGTGGCAGGCGGGGTGGCAACTGCGGCGGCAGGTGCGGCTGGTGCTGCAACCGCAGCAGCCACAGGCGCTACCACGGCCGGAGCAGCAGCGGGCGCAGGTGCGGGAGTCGCAGCAGCGGCGGGTGTGGGTGCGCTTGCTGTGGGTGCGCTTGCTGCTGCGGCGGCGGGCGCATCAGCACTTGCGGCCTCCATCAACACCAGCAACGAACCTTCCGCCACTTTATCGCCCACTTTCACTTTAATTTCTTTCACCACCCCGGCGTGCGAGGACGGGATTTCCATACTGGCTTTATCGGATTCGACCGTAATCAAGCTTTGGTCGAGGTTGACCGTATCGCCCACCTTGACCATCACTTCAATGATTTCCACTTCTTTAAAATCACCAATATCCGGGACTTTGACTTCCACTATACTCATAGCATTTGCTCCAAAAATTTTAGTTATCAGCAATTCATCAACAATTTACCGGATTAGGTTTATTGATATCGATACCGTATTTGGTAATCGCCTGGGCCACTACCGAAGCCGAAATCAAACCATCTTCTGCCAGTGCGCGCAAGCTTGACACCACCACATAATGACGATTAACCTCAAAGAATTCACGCAGTTTGACCCGGCTGTCGGAACGCCCAAAACCATCGGTGCCCAGCACCTTGTAATTACGCCCTTTGGGAATATAAGCCCTGATTTGTTCGGCAAAAGCGCGCATATAGTCGGTGGTGGCGACAATCGGGCCATTGCTCTTGGCGAGGCAAGCAGTCACATATGGCACCCGTTGCGGCTCGGTCGGGTGCACCATATTCCAACGGTCGGCGTCATTGCCGTCCCGCGCCAACAGCGTCAGCGACGGGGCAGACCAAATATCGGCGGCAATGCCCCACTCTTCCTGCAGCAAGGCCGCAGCCGCAATCGATTCACGCAAAATCGTACCGGAACCGATCAATTGCACCCGGTGTTTGGCGTCCGGTGTACCTTCCTGCAGCAAATACATACCCTTCAAAATGCCCTCTTCCTGACCGGGCTTCAAGCCGGGATGCGGGTAATTTTCATTCATGATGGTGATGTAGTAAAACACATCTTCCTGATTTTCAATCATGCGGCGCAAACCGTCCTGGATAATCACCGCAACCTCATGCCCGAAGGTAGGGTCGTAAGGCACGCAATTGGGCACGGTAGCGGCGATCAAATGGCTATGGCCATCTTCATGTTGCAAGCCTTCACCATTCAAGGTGGTACGCCCTGCGGTGCCGCCCATCAGGAAACCACGGGCGCGCATATCGCCGGCGGCCCACACCAAATCGCCAATGCGCTGCATGCCAAACATCGAATAAAAGGTATAAAACGGCAGCATGATGCGGTTATTGGACGAATACGAGGTGGCGGCAGCAATCCACGAACTCATACCACCGGCTTCGTTAATCCCTTCCTGCAAAATCTGGCCGGCTTTATCTTCGCGATAATAGCTGACCTGATCTTTGTCCACTGGCTCATACAACTGGCCATGTTGATTGAAAATACCGATTTGACGGAACAGCCCTTCCATGCCGAAGGTACGCGATTCATCCACTAAAATCGGCACCACGCGCTGCCCTAACACCGGGTCACGCAACAAGGTGGAAATGATGCGCACATACGATTGGGTGGTCGAAATTTCCCGCCCTTCCGCAGTCGGGTCCAGCACGTTTTGAAAGGCTGACAGCGTAGGCACGGCCAGTTTTTCATCCGCCT
>CAMBDR010000737.1 GCA_945864765.1 Janthinobacterium lividum
TCCAACATCGCCCGCGCAATCGTGCCCGCATCCACATATTCCAACTCGCCCCCAATCGGCACGCCACGTGCCAGTCTGCTCACATGCAAACCGCGCGCCTTTAAAATCTCACTAATATAATGCGCCGTAGCCTCGCCTTCGCTGGTGAAGTTGGTGGCCAACACCACTTCGGTCACCACGCCATCGCTGGCGCGATGCAGCAATTGTTCCAAATGCAAATCTTTCGGCAAGATGCCGTCCAGCGGCGACAAATGCCCCATCAGCACGAAATACAAGCCTTTAAAGGTGAGGGTTTGCTCGATCATCACTTGATCCGCCGGGGTTTCCACCACGCACAGCAAATGCGGGTCACGCTCCTCGTCGGCGCAGGTGGCGCAGATTTCGGTTTCGGTGAAGGTGTTGCAATGGGCGCAATGCAATACGGTCTCGGTCGCCTTTTGCAAAGCCTCGGCCAATTGCAAGGCCCCGCTACGGTCGCGGTGCAGTAAATGAAATGCCATGCGCTGTGCCGTTTTGGGGCCAACGCCGGGCAAATGACGCAAAGCGTCAATCAGTTTTTCCAGACTGGTAGACGCTTTCACGCTCAAGCCTTCATCATTAAAACGGCATCTTGAAGCCGGGTGGCATCGGCATGCCCGCCGTCAACGAGCCCATTTTTTCAGCCGAAGTTTCTTCTGCCTTACGCACGGCATCGTTAAATGCTGCCGTCACCAAATCTTCCAACATATCCTTGTCATCGGCCAACAGCGACGGGTCGATGGTGACGCGCTTGACCACGTTTTTGCACGTCATCAACACCTTCACCAAACCCGCGCCGGATTGGCCTTCCACTTCTACCAGCGCCAGTTGATCCTGCGCCTTTTTCATATTGTCTTGCATTGCCTGGGCCTGCTTCATTAAACCGGCCAATTGGTTTTTCATCATGGTACGCTCCTTAATCAATCATCAAAATCAGTTAAATCAGTCAAATCATGCTAGGCGGCGATAGTTGCTGCTGCCGCTGCGCTTGCTGCCGCTGGTATTGCAATCGGGCGGATCGAATCCGGCACCAGGGTTGCGCCAAATTCGCGCATCAAACTTCTTACAAACGGGTCAGAGCGAATCGCCTTTTCGGCTTCTTTTTGCCGCTCCAGCCGCACCGCCTCGGCGCGTTGATGCGCACTGTGCCAGGCCGGGCCCATTTCAGTTTTAATTCGTATTACGCGCTGAAAATGTTCGCACAGCACCGCTTCCAATTTTTCGGTATTGGCGGGGGAACACAAGGTTTCCAGCGGGCAGCGCAACACCCATTCAAAGGCATTGCCAACTTGCACCACACGCTGCAATTCGGTTTGCCAAGCAAATTGCTGCAACACGCCGCGCACGGGTAAACCTGCGGCCAAGGTCGGCCAGTCGCCATCCCAATCGCCCATCGGGTGCAATTCAAACGGCGGTGCCACGGCTTCCGGTTCGGGCGTGGCCACGTATTCCGGCACTGGGGCGGGCGGGGCACTGGCGCGCGCTGCTGCCTTGGCGGTGATTTGCGAGGCGATACGCAGGGCGGCGTCGGCGGCGTCTTGCTGGGCTTTGCTTATGGGGGCGCGTCGGCCGGGTTCGGCTGCGTCAAATTCAGTTTTTTTTTGAGCCGTACTGTAATCAGTATCAAATTCGGGCGGCAATGAGGGCGGTGGCTCGGAAGTAAATTCCGGCATCTCGTTCTCAGCGGGCCGCACTCGCTGGGGCGACTGAACGGCTTGCTGAGCAGGTGGCTGAGGTGGCTGTTGCGGTGGCTGCTGAGCTGGCGCAGCTTGCGCTGCCACTTGCGGACGCGGTGTCGGTGCCGTGGTGCCGCGTGCCGCGTGCAAAGCGGCCATGACCGGACTAACGCGACCCGCATTCGAATGACCCGCAGCGGCAGCCGCATTATTGGCCACGTTATTGGCAACATGATTGGCCACAGGTACGGCCGGGCTGGCTGCATGCCGGGCCGGGGCCGGGCTTGCCGCAGGCGCGCTGGCAGGACGCGGACGTGCGGGCACAATCGGCGCAGCCGCTGGCGGCAAACTTTGGCTGCCCAAAGCACTGGGCCGAAACGCCAGCATGCGCAGCAAGGTCATACTAAAACCGGCGTATTCATCCGGTGCCAAACCCATTTCCTGCTTGCCATGCAAGGCAATCTGGTAATACAACTGCACTTCTTCGGCATCAAACACCTGGGCCAGGCGCAAAATCTCTTCACGCTCTGGCCAGTCCGGCGGCAAGCCGGTGGGCACAATTTGCGCCAGCGCAACGCGGTGCAACAGGCTGGCCAAATCCTGCAAGGCGGTTTGAAACGACAGGCTGCGCGTACTCATGGCGTCGGCCAGAGCCAATAAACCCGGCCCATCTTCTGCGGCCAAGGCATCCAGAATTTGCACCAAGAAACTTTGATCCAGCGCACCCAGCATGCCTTGTACCGCTTCCAGCGTGACCGTACCCGCCGCATAGGCAATGGCTTGATCGGTCAAGGACAAGGCATCCCGCATCGAACCTTGCGCACCTTGTGCCAACAAGCGTAGCGCAGGCAATTCAAAGGCAATCGACTCTTGCCCCAGAATATTTTCCAGATGGCTGATGATGTGGGCGGGCGGCATTTGCTTGAGGTTGAACTGCAAGCAGCGCGAGAGCACGGTAACCGGGATTTTTTGCGGATCGGTGGTGGCCAGAATAAATTTGACATGGGCCGGCGGCTCTTCCAGCGTCTTCAACATCGAGTTGAAGGCGGTATTGGTGAGCATGTGGACTTCGTCGATCATATACACTTTGAAACGCGCATTCGAGGGCGAATACACCGCCTGCTCCAATAATTGCGCCATTTCATCCACACCCCGGTTGGAGGCGGCATCCATTTCAATATAATCAACAAATCGCCCGGCATCAATCGCCACACAGGCTTCGCACACACCACAAGGTTCAGCCGTAATACCGCCCTGCCCGTCGGCCCCCAAACAATTGAATGATTTGGCCAAAATGCGCGACAAGGTGGTTTTGCCGACCCCGCGCGTACCCGTGAACAGGTAGGCATGATGCAAGCGCCCACTCACCAAAGCATGCGTCAGCGCGCGCACGACGTGCTCTTGCCCGACCAAGGTGTCGAAACTTTTGGGACGATATTTACGGGCGAGGACTTGATAGGACATTTCTGCGAGCTGACCGATGACTATGAAACTTCAACAGAACTTCTACGGGGGG
>CAMBDR010000738.1 GCA_945864765.1 Janthinobacterium lividum
TCCTTACCTTTGTGCCATCAATTACTTAATGACAAAGGATTGATTTACGCAGAGAGTGCGACAGCCTTGCCCGTGGGCGAGGCTGAACATGCCTGGTTAGCCAATTGGCAAGTGGTGCGCTCGGATAAGGCGGGGATGGTGTTTTATCATTTGCTGGGGCGCTGCATTTAAGCCGGGAGCAAAATCAAGCTCATAAAAAGGGGTAATCGCACTCCAACACACCCAGCATCAATTCTCCCGCCGCCTGTTGCGCGCGGCGCTGCGCCATCACGTGTTGACACGCCGTTTGCAGATCACGCAGGTGGCGATCCAGCGGCATCCGTTTGCTGTAAATGGCACTGCCGCCGCAGGCGTCGTACATCAATTGCACTGCCGCACGGCTGGCGTGAAAGGCGTTGGCGCGCGATAAAAATACCGCCACGCGCTGCGCTTCGGAGGGCGCATCCCCCGCTTGCAGCGTGTGCCACAAGTCTGCCAGCGAGGCATGGACGTAGGCGCGCGCCGAGGCATACAGGGTTTGCGCATCGGCCATGGCCAAGGCCACGCGCTCCGAAGTCTCTTGGCGCTCATGCATCATGGCGCGCACCGTCTCAATCGCGCTTCTGGCCACCCCCAACACCACGCCCGGCATTTTGGCGCTCAGCATGGCGGGCCATTGATACAAGGCCCCCGCCTGTTGCGACTTGGCAAAGCTAAACACCCGGCGGCTTGGGATAAATAAATCCTGGGCTTCAATATCATTACTGCCGGTGCCGCATAGCCCGGTGGTATGCCAGGTGTCATGGATGATGAATTCTTCGCGCCGTGCCAAAATCATTTGATGCAAAGGTTTGCCGGATGCATCCAACACCGGGCTGCCATCGTTGGCATCCAGCACCATGCAGCCACCAGCAAACCAGTCAGCATGCATGCAACCGCTGGCAAATGGCCAGCGCCCGTTCACGATATACCCGCCCTGGGTTGGCCGCGCCCGCCCAAGGCCGCGAATCACGTTCGAGGTGGTGGTATCCAGATCGGCATAGATTTCACGCGCCACGCCCGGCTCCATGAAGGCCGCGTACAAGCCGCTATCGGTTTGAATCATTGCGCACCAGGCCACCGAGGCATTGCCCATGGCCAATTCTTCCAGTGCTTCATTGATTTGCATCGGGTTCATTTCCGGCCCGCCCCACTTACGCGGCATCATCATGCGCAAGGCACCGGTTTCGCGCACCAGTTGCACCACATCGTCGGGGATGCGGCGCAATTGTTCAATTTCACTGGCACGTGCTTGCAACTGTGGGCGAATTTCCCGAATATTGGCCAAAATCTGCGCGCCAGTGAGTGCTACTGCCGACTTGGCGATGGACTTGTCGATGGACTTGTCGATGGACTTATCGATGGGCTGGTTTAGCTGGTCTTTCATCTCGTTTTTCCTTTTATTTGTAAGCAATGCCCGCACTGAACGGGCCATTCAAATGCATCACTTCGCAATGCTCAAAGCCGACTTCTTTACACCAGCCGCAAAAATCGGCCCCGGTATAATCAAAGGCATCGCCAAATTCCAGCATCATTTGTAAAGAAGTGAGCAATCCCACCACGTTTTCACGGCGTTCATCATCGATCAGGCTTTCCACCACAATAAACACCCCGCCCGGCGGCAAGGCCGCATACGCCAGCCGGATCAAATGCAGTTTCTTTTCCAAATTCCAGTCATGCAAAATCATGCCCATGGTGATCACGTCGGCAGCGGGAAATCCATCTTTGAAAAAGTCGCCTGAACGCACCTCGATGCGCGCGCTCAATTGATCCTTTTCAACCGCTGTGCGCGCAATTTCGGCTACTTGTGGCAAATCGAAGGTAATGCATTGCAGATGGGTATGTTGTGCCGCGACGATGCGGGTCAATAAGCCGCTTGCACCGCCAACATCGCACAGGGTTTGGTAGCGTGAAAAATCAAACTTTTGACTGAGTGCCTGAAAATTACGGCGCGACAAAATCGCCATGGAATTGGAAAACTGTTGCAGCCGTGCTTGTTCTTCATACAACACTTCAAACATCGGGCGATCACTGTTGCGCACTTCATTTTGCGGCTGACCGGTTTTCAGCGATTCACCCAAACCATCCCAAAATTGATAGGCGCGCTTGTTCCACAGATCAAGCAAGCCACCAATATAACCGGGCGAGGCGCGATCCAGAAAATGCGCGGTCTCCTCCGTGTTTTGATACAGCCGTTCGCCGTCTTGTTCATGCCGTTCCAGAAAGCCCAGCGCCAGCAGGGTATCGAAAAAATCGACCACGCCACGGGCACGCAAATCCAGTGCGCTAGCCAGCTCAGCGGCGCTCATCGCATGCTCGCCCAGGCAGGAAAACACGCCCAACTCCACCGCCGTCAACAATACCTTGGCCCGGCTAAAGCCAAAGCCAACGCCTAAAATCTGTAATTCACTTAACATCGCTGTCATCCTTATCTCCTTCAGTTCAAATCAATCACTTGTCCGCACCAGGCTGGCGCAGCCGCACTGTGCGACACCAGTATCACCAGGCGCGTGGTGGCAACATGGGCCAAATGCGCCAGCAAGGCGTGCTCATTCTCTGCATCAAGCGCACTGCTTGGCTCGTCATACAGCAAGATGCTTTGTCCACAATACAGGCTGCGTGCCACCGCCAGCCTTTGTTTTTGCCCACCCGAACAAGCCGTTGGCGCATGCTGCAAGCCAAGTTGATCCAGATGCAGGGTGCGCAATAGCGCGTCGATTGTGGTCAGCACGGGCTGCTCGGCGTAAAAGCTGATGTTTTGCCGGATATCGCCGGGGAAAATGGCCGCATTTTGCTCGCAATAATAGATATCGTCAGTGGCCTCAATGCGCCCGGCGGCCAGTGGCTCCAGGCCGGCAATGCAGTCGAGCAGGGTCGATTTGCCGCAACCGCTACTACCCCGTATCAAGACCATACTACCCGCTTGCAGGCACAGGTTGAGCGGTGGCCGCGCGCGCGCCTGCATGACTGAGGTTTGCACCTGATGCAAGTGCAGGGTGACGGGTTTGGCAGGATTATTGGCAGGGTCGGCGGCAGGGCTGGCCGATTTTGGCAGCGATTTCGGCAGCGATTTTGGTGGCGACATTCCAGCCGACGCGCTGATCCAGCCAGTGTAGGCGCGCGCGTCAAACAGCGACTTGATGATGGTACTAAAGCGATAAATCGGCTCAAACAAAAATCCCGCCAAAAAC
>CAMBDR010000739.1 GCA_945864765.1 Janthinobacterium lividum
CCCAGCGTTTTAAAATAGTGATGATGATAAAGATGACGGGTAGGCATGAACAATAATCCGGGCAAGTAGCTAAAACAGGCAAGTATTGCAACAATAGCGCAAATTGGTTCAAGCTTACATGTTTGCACACAAAAAAAATCCAACCACAAACACGCACTTGGATTAAAATACATCACACATTCAATGCCATACCCAAATCATGAACACCCGAGAACAACTTAAACAAGAAGTCGAGCAATTGCCGGAGTTACTGGCCCAAGAGGTGCTGGATTTCCTGCTGTTCGTGCGCAATCGGCATGCCGCAAAATGGCCACCCGGCTTGTTTGAAAAAACAGCAGGTGCATGGCAAGGCGATCCACTGGAACGAGCCCCGCAAGGCGAAGCCGCCATCAACTCATACTCGTAACGCACAATACGCGCGAATTTTCCAGAATCCAAGGCTTACAACTAAGCGACTGGGAGGATGTTTGATTTCAAGCAACAATACCTATTATCCAGTCGCAAATACACCTTCAAAAAATACGGAATGCTTCTTTACACCCCCACCCGATCAATCTCCGCATAAGCATGGTTCAACCAAATCTTCAAACGCTGGCGCTCCAACATCCCCAGCGCAGCAGGCTGGTCATCGATTTTGTTTTTGGCGGCCCAAAAGCTTAAGCTCAGACTATCAATCTTAGTCATCACCGCCGGATACAAACGCTTGATGTTGATGATGTCGGCATAGTATTGCGCCGCACGATCCTTTAAACCGGACTTTTCCAGAATCGTGAAATCATCATCCCGGCTTTGGTTTTGCACCAGCACATAATGCAAACGATCCTGATATTGATCAAACAGCTTACCCAGCAAATCGACACAATCCTTGCCGGAATCCATCACGTTCCAATAGTAAATCGGCAAACCAATTTCACTGGCCAATTCCAGCACGCCCGATTCTTCAAACCAGGTGGTGAGCGGAAAATGGGTTTGCGCCGCCAAATCGACAATGATGCGCCGCTCCGGGTCGGCGTGCGCCGCTTCGATAATCGCATCCAGATTTTCATAATTATCGATCACCGTGGGCGAAGAATAATCGGCATAGTAGCGCATTAATGCGCCGTGCGAACGATCTGTATCAAAACCAATAAAGGGCAAATCGTGATCGATCATGTATTGCGCCAACAAACGCGCCACCACCGATTTACCTACCCCGCCCTTTTCCCCGCCAATAAAATGAATTGTTGCCATGAGGCCTCCTTAAGTGATCCGTGATTGTAATCCAAGCCCGTGGCAACGTCGCGCAAAGCGTGCACGCTTGACTGGCAAAATCACCATTTTTCGGCAAAATGCCACAGTTTCAATTACAATCGCATGACATTTCCTTGACTACACGAGCCATCCTATGAGCCACCGTCCGCTACAAACCTATCATGGTGCCTGCCACTGCGGCGCAGTACAATTTGAAATCAGCACCGATTTTCCCGAACTTACCACCTGCGATTGCTCCATCTGCCGCAAAAAAAATGCCCTCATGGTGAAGGTGCATGAGAGCCAGTTCAAGCTACTGGCCGGGGCCGAATCGCTCACCGAATACCAGTTCCACAGCCACACCGCACGCCACTTTTTTTGCAAAACCTGCGGCATTTACCCCTTCCACCGCAAGCGCGTCACGCCCGACAATTTGGGCATCAATGTATTTTGTCTGGATGGATTTGACCCGCAAGGCATCCCGGTGCGCTGCACACCGGGTGCGGCGATGAAGTAAATGATGGAATCTTTTATTTGGCGTAATTACTTGGCATAACTCATTTGGCATAACTTTTGCGCGAGCCATCTTCAAACAATTGCTCATCGCTTTGCAAGCTACCTTTTTCATCAAACTTGCGTTCCCGATTGCGGTTGCCCTTGGCGTCGTGATGGCTCTCGCCAATCAACACGCCGCTGCTCGAAAAAGATTGATGCACGCCAAGCGGGCGGTTGCGATACGCGCCAGTATCAAAATAGCGCCCTTGCTCGGCCAGTTTGCCATTGTCATGGTATTTTTTGCTTTCCCGAACGATATCTTTGCCGTCAACGCTGAAGCTATCGAGCGACTTCGGTTGCCCATTCAAAAAGAACTGCGCTTCGGAAGTCATGACATTGCGCCGCCGCCCATCCAGCTCCAGCATGGCAAATTTTTGCTCCTGCACCATGGCCCCACTTTCATGGTATTCCGCCTTGCGCACAAAGCTTTTTTGCTTTTCCGCCAGATTGATCACTTCTTCCCTTTGCTTGACGCCGTCGTTGAAATATACTTCGGTACGCTGGGTGCCTTGCAATTCCATGCTGGCCGTCACTTTGCCACTATTGACATCAAACTCTTGCGCCTTTTGTGTCACACCCGCCAGATAGATTTCGCGCCCGCGCAATTTACCTTCGTCATTAAAAAATTCGACCGTTGAAGGTTTGCCCTTAAAACCGCACAGACTGGCATCGTCCACATGCGGTGCCAGCCGTGGCGCGCTTGAACAATTTAGATCATTCAATTGCTTTTTAGGGGTATACCGGGCGTTGGCTTTTTCGCTGTTATCTTTGCCGGCAAATTCAATGGTTTTCAAGCCGCCATCCAAATACCATTCGCGCTTGATGCCGACTTGCTTGCCATGTTCGTTAAACTCTTCAAAAATCATTTGCTTGTTGGGTGCAAATTTGCGATTGAAACCATGGTCGCGCCCGTTTTCGTCGCGGCCATATTCGATGGAAGGCAGGCCATTGACATAATCGCGCGTCAAGCCTACCCATTTACCGGCGCGCAGCTCTTTGTCACGCGTGGGTTTGCCGCTCTCGCGGTCTTTGCAATGCATGATGCCGGTTTTACCTTCGGTGGTGGCACCATTATCCGGGCTGACTTCTTTACCGTTCAAGAAGCAGTCATCGGCAGCCCAGGCGCTCACGGGCAGCATGATGAGTACCATACTGCCACCCAGCAGACACACCACCAGTTGCCGCAACGCCTTGTTTTTCAATACCATTTTTCATGCTCCTTAAGTTGTTGCACGCCAGCTTGGCACACGTTTTTCCACAAACGCCGTCACACCTTCTTGCGCGATCGGGTCTACCATATTGCAAGCCATGGCTTGCGCCGCCAATTGGTAGGCGGCGGTAATACCCATTTCGCTTTGGCGGTAAAACATTTGCTTGCCACTGGCGATGACGCTGGCGGGTTTGTCCTTGATCGATTCGCAC
>CAMBDR010000740.1 GCA_945864765.1 Janthinobacterium lividum
AGCATACCAATTTCGATAGCCCGGCCAATTACCAGGGCAAGCACATCGTGTTCCTGTCGCGCTATCTGGCCAAAGAAGACCCGCTGTGGCGTTATGGCGATGCCGAATATCTGGATTTTGCGCTCGGCCATTTGCAGCGCATGTTTCCGGAAATGCAGCGCAGTTGGATTAACGATTACCGCATCTGGCGTGCTGATTATGCCCAGCCGATTACCGAGCGTGGCTATTCGAGCTATGTACCGGGGCGCGAAACCCCGTTCGCCAATGGCTGGATAGGCACCATGGCGCAAATCTACCCGGAAGATCGCGGCACCAATTATGCGATTCGGGAAGGGCGGGTGATGGCACAACATTTGCTCGAACAATGCTCAATTGGCCCCGTTAGCCCGGATTAAAAGAGGTCACCATGAAAAAAGGATATTGGCTGCTGGCGGCACTGGTGGTGTTGGGCTATTTTTTGGATAGCATGTGGACCACATCAATCGATCTGCCGCATCACTATGCCCTGGTGGCGCGCTTGGCCGAGCATTTTACCTTGCCCAAAGCATGGGATGCCAGCCTGGGTACGATGAATATTTATCCGCACGGATCGCATTTTCTGGCCGCAATATTGGGTATGCTCACCGGGTCCAACCTGCTGGGTATGCATGTGCTGAGTTTGCTGGCCTTATTGATCGTGTGGGGTGGCCTGGTGTGGCTGTTCATGCATTTGCCCAATCCAAATCGGTGGTGGGCCTTGGGACTGTTGGCTGCTATCCTGCTGCTTAACCGGCGCGTGTTATTGTTGCCGCTACATGGTGATGAAATCATCGGCAATTATTTTTTTGCCCAGTTGGTCGCACAAGCGGGTATGGTGATTGCCCTGCTGTTGGCTTTTTTTTTCGATTACCACGAGCGGGTCAAATGGCGGCGCAATTTGATGCTGACGGTTTTGCTGTGGGTGCTGTGTTTTGTGCATTTGCTTCCGGTGCTGGAATTGCTGGGATTATTTATTTTACTCAAGTTTAGACATTCACCAGCCTCAGCAGCCGCTGAAAAGGTAAAAAACAATTAACAACTGATTGATTATCCACCAAAAAGCAGGCAGAAAGCGCAATTTCTGACAAATGCCACGCTCAGGGTGAAAATGGCCATTGGAATTGGTGCGACTTCTTGCAATAGGACGCGCCAAAAGAAAGTCCGGTATATTGTTTTCTGAGCCATGCCAGGAATAAGCCAGCGGTTACTGGCCGCCCCACACGCCAAGGCGCAATATCGGCCATGGGGAAAGATGAACTCAAATTCGAAGCGAGCATGTGCGTCAAGGCGTAAGCGCAGGATCGTATTTGCATCCAAAGTTCCAACACTGGTCTTGTTTGGTGCCACATATCTTTGCAGCCCCACCACCGTTTGAGATTGTGAAACAAGGGTTCTATACCCCAACGCCGTGCGAACAAAATTACCACATCTTGAGCAGCAAGGTTGGTTTCGCTGGCAAGAATAAGTTTGGTGGGCGACCATACTTGCTTGGCCTCATCCCATATTTGACACCAAACCGCTTGTACTAACATGCCGTTGAGAAAACGGGCCAGTGCCAGGCATGACTGCAAGCGCACGCGTTGCTGTTTGCCGTAGATGAACAGGGTCGTTTCAGTGACGGGCAAGTTTGTGTGACGAAATTCAGGCGTGATCCGTTGACCATACTTGCGTGGTGCACCCCGTTTCCCCTTTGTCCGTGGCGGTGGCGGCAAAAACAGCGCTGTGTCGTGCCGAGCTTGGCCAATGAAACTCACATGACGCTTGACAAGAGGAAAGATGAGGCTACGCCGCATAAACCACGCGTCAAACAATACCCGTACCCGGCTGGTGGTGTACGACAACAAGGCCCGGATTAACGCTTGGGCAATCTTCAATTTACTACGATTGCCCTTTTCTGGAACCAGGCGGGAACGAATCGGAAGTACGCTGCTCACGCCCAGGTCATTCATTAAACTAACACCGAGAGTGACCCAGACTTGGCCCTGCATGAAACTGGGGCGATTGGGTTTATGACTATGATCAAAGTGAATTGCCGAACCCGGCGCACGTTCTGATTGCCGGGGAATCAGGGTGTCATCCAGCACCAGCGTTAATATGGTTCCGGGGCAAGCCTGCTGATACAAGTGAAACAAAGCGACGGCGAGCGCTTGGGTTTTAATCGATCCACGTTCCAATAGTTTGTAATAGGTTGACCAATGTTTGGTGCGCTCGACTGCACTGATGGCACTGGTAACCCAGCCCTGCGTTGACAGCATGCAGCCGCAAAACAATTCGATAAAGGTGGCTCGGCTACGAAGCGGGACAGCCACGAGTAAGGCTGTAATCCAAAGGGACAACAACTGGGATACTTGAAAATAGAGGGGCATGATGGCCTCGCATAGAGAAAAAAAATTCCCCCATGCCAGCCATCACGGCCATGCCAATACGACTGAGGTCAGGGTTGTGACCGCAGGCATCGTCTGATTTGGCAAGTAACTTTGTTGGACGAAGCCGCATGCGGGCGGTATTGGCGTCCAATGAAATACAAACGGTAGTGCATTGAAAATGACATGCCCTTGATCCGGTTGCTTTGGTTGTAATTTGCTTTTGTCACATAGCACCAAAAGCAAACTACACAATCTTCATTGATGCTAATTTCATTTATTTTTACGAATATTATGATCCTCAAAAAATATACTACCCACACTAATATTGCTCTCATAGAAAATTATTGTTGATGAGATGGCATTTGTCAAGGGTAACTGCGCATAAATGATAAGACTCACGCAAAACCGCCCCTCGGCGTTCAGCCTTACCGTGCAGGCGGTGCTGCCTACGGCTGGATGCATTGCAGGAATGATTTTGCGTAAGTCTTATATGTGTTTTTATGGTTCGCGATGTCGCTTTGGTGGCTGAACGGCATTTGTGCAAATAAAAAAATTTAGCTAAAAAAATTTGAGCGGTAACTATCTTTGCCGGGAGGCGATCAATTTTAAGTGCCACAACACAAAACAGGCGCGATGACACTGCCAGGATTGGCCGCAGCGTCATCAAACTACCGATCCGGGACAGCAGCCACAAAAGTGACAGCGCTGGTGCTGCCCATCATGCGGATTCAAATCAGCACTGATGTACCATGTAGTTGGATTGGGGGGGCGAATGTCTAAACCTGAGAATATCTCAATAAAACCACAGCAATTGTAAAAAAAC
>CAMBDR010000741.1 GCA_945864765.1 Janthinobacterium lividum
ATGTGGCTTTGATGCAGCAAGGGGCAAACCATTTGCTCGGTACGCACGATTTCACCACCTTTCGCGCCGCGCAATGTCAAGCCAAAACCCCGATCAAAGAAATGTACGCGATTCATCTGCAACGCAATGGTGATTTGATTATTTTTACCCTGCGTGCCAGCGCATTTTTGCATCATATGGTGAGAAACATTGTTGGCTCACTCATTTGTGTGGGAATAGGAAATAAGCCACCCGAATGGATGGCGGAATTATTGCAAGCCAAAGACCGCAGTCGCGCGGCCCCTACCTTCATGCCGGACGGCTTGTATTTGGCCAAAATCGATTATGAAAGCCATTGGAACTTGCCGCAAGAGACGAGTTTATTGCCCTGGTTTTGATGTGTGCGAACAGGAAAGAAAATCATGCGTACCCGCGTAAAAATTTGTGGTTTTACCCGTGAGCAAGACGTGGCTGCGGCGATTGCCGCCGGGGCAGATGCCTTGGGTCTGGTGTTTTATCCAAAAAGCCCACGTTACGTAACACCCGCGCGCGCCGCGCAATTGCTCGCGCATCTGCCACCGTTTGTGAGTAGTGTCGGCTTATTTGTCAATGCCAGTGTTGACGAGATACGGGAAGTGCTGGCGCAAGTGCCATTAAGCTTGTTGCAATTTCATGGTGATGAAACGCCGGACCAATGCTGTGCCTTGGCACAGGCGGTGGGGCGGCCATTTATTCAGGCGCAACGTATTTCTCCTGACACAAACCCAAATAGTTTGCTACAATGCGAGCACGCATATCTTGCCTCATCCAAATTATATGCAGGCTTATTGCTCGACACCCATGTCGAGAATTACGGTGGTTCAGGAAAGGTTTTCGATTGGTCTCTCATCCCAAAAGAGCTCGCGCCTCGGGTCGTTTTAAGTGGTGGCTTGAGCGTACACAACATCACTGATGCGCTGCAGAAGGTGCGCCCGTTTGCGGTTGACGTGAGTAGTGGCGTTGAAATCGCAAAGGGCATTAAAGATGCTGATCAAATGCGCGCCTTTATTCGGGCGGTGCGTTTGGCCGATGCCAGGATAGATCAAGCTTAAAATCGAAGCTTAAAGTCGAAGCTTAAAGTCGAAGCTTAAAGTCGATCAAGCTTAAACCAGCCCAATCCTGGTTGCACGTGAAGTTAAAAATTCAACAATCGAAAGACTCATCATGAAATCTCTGAATATCGACGCGGTAGCGCCGCTGTTTCATGCCGCCAATTATGCTTTTCCCGATGCGCGCGGCCATTTTGGCCAATATGGCGGCAGTTTTGTCTCCGAAACCTTATCCTATGCCTTGAGCGAGCTGGAACAAGCCTACGTCAAGTACAGTCAAGATCCCGATTTTTTACGTGAGTTTCGTTACGAACTCAAGCATTTCGTTGGCCGTCCATCGCCGATTTATCATGCCAAGCGCTGGTCCGAAGAAATGGGCGGGGCGCAAATCTATTTCAAGCGCGAAGATTTAAACCACACCGGCGCACACAAAATCAATAATGTGATCGGTCAGGCATTAATGGCCAAACGCATGGGTAAACCGCGTGTGATTGCCGAAACCGGGGCCGGTCAACACGGCGTTGCCACCGCCACCATCTGCGCCCGGTTTGGTCTGGAATGTGTGGTGTATATGGGCAGTGAAGACGTGGCGCGTCAGGCGCAAAACGTGTACCGCATGAAATTGCTGGGCGCGACCGTGGTGCCGGTGGATTCCGGCTCCAAAACCCTGAAAGATGCATTGAATGAAGCCATGCGCGATTGGGTGACGAATGTGGAAAATACCTTTTACATCATCGGCACGGTGGCAGGCCCCCATCCTTACCCGATGTTGGTGCGCGATTTTCAATCCGTGATCGGTGAAGAATGCTTGTTGCAAATGCCGGAAATGACCGGGCGGCAGCCTGATTACGTGTTGGCGTGCGTGGGCGGTGGCTCGAATGCGATGGGTATTTTTTATCCCTATATCGATCATAAAGATGTGAAATTGATCGGGGTGGAAGCGGCGGGCGAGGGCGTGGATACGGGCAAACATTCTGCTTCGCTCACGCTGGGCGTGCCTGGTGTGTTGCATGGCAACCGCACTTATTTGCTGCAGGATGAAAACGGCCAGGTCATGGAAACCCATTCCGTTTCAGCCGGGCTGGATTATCCTGGGGTTGGCCCCGAGCATGCCTGGTTAAAAGACAGTGGCCGCGCGCAATATGTGACCATTACCGACGAAGAAGCCTTGGCGGCGTTTCACCATTGCTGCCGGATTGAAGGCATTATCCCGGCGCTGGAATCGAGCCACGCGCTGGCGTATGCAGCCAAACTGGCAGCCACTTTGCCAAAAGATAAAATCGTGTTGGCGAATTTATCCGGACGCGGCGACAAAGACATGCACACCGTTGCCGGGCGCATGGGTATGGATTTTTCTTAAACCTGGAGGCCTTATGTCGAGAATTCAAGTAACGCTGGCCGCCTTGGCGGCACAGCAAAAAAAAGGTCTGATCCCATTCATTACCGCAGGCGACCCGGACCCCGGTTTAACGGTGGCGCTGATGCATGGTTTGGTCAAGGGTGGGGCGGATATCATTGAACTCGGGGTGCCGTTTTCCGACCCCATGGCCGATGGCCCGGTGATTCAACGCGCTTCTGAGCGCGCCTTGAAGAAGGGTGTGAGTTTGCGCCATGTCTTGCAAATGGTAGCGCAATTTCGTCAGGACGATCAGCGCACCCCGGTGGTGTTGATGGGCTATGCCAATCCGATTGAACGCATGGGCGTGGCCGACTTTATTGCCTCGGCCAGCAAGGTGGGGGTGGATGGCGTGTTGGTGGTGGATTACCCGCCGGAAGAGTGTGAAGAGTTTGCCAAGCAAATGCAGCAGGCGCAAATGGACACCATCTTTTTGCTGGCCCCCACCTCAACCGATGAGCGCATTGCCCTGGTGGGTAAAATCGCCACGGGTTATGTGTATTATGTATCGCTCAAAGGTGTAACGGGTTCGGGCGCGCTGGATGCGGATGCGGTCGCCGCCATGATGCCACGCATACGCAAGCACGTGTCGGTGCCTGTGGGCGTGGGCTTTGGCATCCGCGACGGTGCCAGCGCACGCCTGGTGGCGGATTTGTCGGATGCGGTGGTGATTGGTAGCCGGATCATTCAGGAGCTGGAAAATACCGCGCCGGAAAATGCGGTGGCGGCGGTGCAAAGCTTTAT
>CAMBDR010000742.1 GCA_945864765.1 Janthinobacterium lividum
TGCTTTCGGCGGCAGCGTTCATGTAGGTGATCTTACCTTCGAGGTCAGTGGCGATGATCGCCTGGCCAACCGTATTGAGCAAGGTGGCCTGGAAACGAAGCTGTTCTTCGGTGCGTTTGCGCTCGGTGATATTGGTGAGTACCATTTGCACCGTCGGCACTTGTCCGTCTTTGATCAATCGTCTGCTATCAACCCGGATATAGGCGACGCAGCCATCTTTCGGTGCCAAGCTGAGCTCGCATTCCTGTTTTTCGTCCTGGTTGAGGGTGCTGGCAAGGTACAAGTGCCAGCGCTGTGCATCATCGGCGGCAACGTAGTTGGCAAAGCTGCTTCCGATCAGCGTTGCCCGCTCGACGCCCAGTTGTTCTGCGGCGGCAAAGTTGATAGCGACGATCTTGCCTTGTTCGCTGAGGGTAAGGTAACCCACGTGGGCAAATTCAAACAGGTCGGTATAACGCTCTCGTGCCTCTGCGCGGCTCACTTGCGCCTGACTTATGGTTTCATTGTGCATTTCAAGTTCAATCTGAGCTAAAGCGGCTCAAGGTAGGTGGTGCCGACCAACCCGTGGTCTAGGGGCATCGGAGGCTCAGGCACCAGGCACAAGCACTATCTTCAGACGAGCATCATAACACCATTTGTACCAAATCAGGTTACCTAATCAAAATCAATGGGGTCAGACTCGATTGATCGAGAACTCTTTTGATTTCCTGTCCCCGCCTCTGGTCGTTGGCGCGACGCGCAGCCCTAATTGGTTTTGGATCATTTGCTTAAAGTGATCGGAACCCAGCGGCCAACCTTTATTGGTTGCATCCCGGATCGCCGCCAAATCCAACTCGGACGAATGAGCGTCGAACAAATGCCGATACGCTGCCCAACGCTCGTTTTCATTTTTTCCCAAACACCGATAGTCATCATGCGGCGTCAGCAACTCGTTTGGCTCGCCCATCGCATTGTAACGATAACTGGACCACCCATACGCCGCCGGATTCTCGGCCATATTCGCACGCACCGGATTCATTTCAATGTAGCGCATGCAGGTCAACAAATAGTCTTGCGAATCGATCAACGTAGCGCGATAGCGCCCTTCAAACAAAGTGCCGCTGCGCCGGTAGTGAAAATTGAAATATTGAACATAATATCGCCCCACCATCTGCATCGTTTTGGCCAAAGCTGTCGCATCACGAGGTGATATCAGCAAATGAACATGGTTGGTCATCAGCACATAGGCGTGAAGCGCGCAACCGTGCTTGTCACAGGCCAATTTCAATTTTTCGAGAAAAAACTGGTAATCTTCTGAGGCAGCAAAAATGATCGCACGATTATTGCCTCGTAAAATGACGTGCTGCGGAACGCCAGGAATCACAAATCTGGGCAAGCGTGCCATGTTAACCTCGCATATTGAACAATGTACGAATGCTACATGACTTTTTCGCAAAAATCAATCGAGTCTGACCCCATTGATTCCAAATCAATCGAGTCCGACCCCATTGATTTTCGACCCCATTGATTCTTAATTATCGTTCAAATGCGCCGCCCGTTCCTTGATAATTTGGGGATCGGCGTTAAGCGCCTTGGCAAGCCGGGTGCCATAATCGGCATCGGCTTTATAAAAATAGCTCAACATCGTCTGCCGGACATTGTCATCTTTTACCTTAGTCAGGTCAGAGGCCAGGTTGCCGATCAGGTGTTCCTTGTTTTCTGCACTGAGCGCGCGGTAAAAGTCGCCCGCCTGGGAAAAATTATCGCTCTTTTGAATGGCGCGTTGCTGGCTATGGCCGATTAATGGGGTTTCGATCAGTTTGTATTGGGGATCTTCCGCAAAACCGCCGGCCTTGACCGAAGGCTGATAGTTGACATCGCCGCTGTGCCGGGAAGTCGCGCCTGGCCCGTCCTGGTTATGATTATTCACCGTAACCAAGGGCCGGTTGACCGGGATTTGCTGGTTGTTTGCGCCCAGGCGATAGAGCTGCGTATCCTTATACCCGAACATGCGGCCCTGCAATAAGCGGTCTTCGGACGGTTCAATCCCCGGAACCAGATGCGCCGGTGCGAATGCGGCTTGTTCGGTGCTTTCAAAGAAATTATCCGGCACCTTGTTGAGGGTCATGGAGCCGAGTTTGCGCTCAGGTATGCCGGGCCAGATTTTGGTGGCGTCAAGCGCATCGAATTTGAAGCTACCGAGCTTGCCCGGACTCAGTACTTGCACAAATAAATCCCATTGCGGAAACTCGCCCCTGCCGATGGCGCGATACAAATCATTGGTCAGGTTATTAAAATCCTCGCCCTGGATTTTGGCCGCTTCGGCGCGCGTCAGCGACTTGATTCCTTGTAGGCTTTTCCAATGAAATTTAACGTAATGGATCGTGCCCTTGGCATTGATCATCTTATAGGCATGGACGCCATGACCGTCCATCGTCCGATAGGATGCCGGGATGCCAAGATCGGTATATAACTGGGTCAGCATGTTGGTGCTTTCCGGCACATGGCTGAGAAAATCGAATATGCGCGCCGGTTCCTGGACATTGCTGACCGATGATGGCTTGAAAGCATGCACCATGTCCGGGAACTTGATCGCATCACGGATGAAAAATATCGGCAGGTTATTGCCGACCAAATCCCAATTACCCTGATCGGTATAGAACTTGGTGGCGAAGCCACGCGGATCGCGCACCGTCTCGGGCGCGCTAGCCGACGGGATCACGACCGAAAAACGGACGAATACCGGCGTTTTCTTTCCTGCTGCCGCAAACAGACTGGCGCGTGTGATATCGGCCGCCGACCCCCTGGCGACGAACACGCCAAATTCGCCCGTACCGCGCGCATGGACCACCCGCTCGGGAATGCGCTCGCGATTAAAGCGCTGCAATTTCTCCAGCAACTGGGTGTCTTGCAATAAGGATGGCCCTTCAGGCCCCGCAGTCTGCGAATTTTGATTATCGCCGACTGGCGAACCGTTATCGCGGGTCAGGGTTTGGGCGGAGACAGTATTGATCACCGCAGTTGCCACTATTATCACGCAAGCTCGATGCACTACGTCCAATGCTGATTTCGATGAAAAGAAGAGGCGCATTTAATACTCCCGAAAAGAAATAAACGAAAACCAAGAATAGTCAGTGGCATCATGGCATTAAAACTATTCCTGGTATGTGCGCAAACGTACATTCAGGGATATCGGGGGATATGGAGGGGATCAATGGGGTCGGACT
>CAMBDR010000743.1 GCA_945864765.1 Janthinobacterium lividum
TCAGCAAGGTAGTCGTAATGGTTTTCATTGTAGTGGGAAATGGTGTATGTGTGATGAATTTGGGATCTCGGTGACGTTGTTACATGATGATATTGTTCGGTACAATCATACAGGTCGCTCAGGTAACAAAACGATGGTGCTTGTAAAAGTGAAAAGCCCCCTTGCGGAGGCTTTTCGGGTCTTTACGTCGGGGCGCCCAAATATATGGGTAGTGCTTGCCAACGCGTCATTCGGAACTGTAATCAGTTTGCCGCATGTTGTCAATATTTTCTTTTAACCAAGGACAGGTTAATCCTATGCAGCCAAGAAATTTATCCTCCTTTGAACAATTGATTTCTACTCCCCGGCTTGATAGTTATCGGCGGTATTTTCAACTTAATTCGTCAGCCCAAGCTATTGCTTTAACCATGTGGAACTGTGAGTTGGGGGCTTGCTTTGGCGCATTGTTTTCTTTTCTGGAAATCGCTTTGCGTAATAATATTCACCGTGCCTTGTCTCAGCAATACTGTGGCGGTGCGGCGAGTGGCCATTGGTATGATGTGATCAGTCTTAATGCACGGGCGTCGGAGCAAATTAATGAAATACGCTGTACGCGAAAGAAAATCCAGGGCAATTGGCAGTGGGTGCCAAGGCCCGGCAGGCCGCCCACGGCAGATGAAATTGTTTCAAGGTTATCATTTGGATTTTGGACGAATGTCTTAGGTGCGATTCATAAAAGCACTGCGCATAAGGTAATGCCAGTCATTTTTCCAAATCACCCATTATCAGCGCATCCGCAGTACTGGAGTGATGCGGTTAAAAAATCGGCGGCCCTTGCCTTCACTCACGAAATTAACGTCATGCGCAATCGTATCGCGCATCATGAGCCATTGTGGAAATTCCCTGCCATCCTCAATACCGCAGTCCATCCAGCACAGGTATTGATCCCGGCATCGGCGAATTACGCACAAAGTATCCAGCGTTTGACGCGATTGTTGGGGTTGTATGATCAGGCGATGGCGGCGTTTGATGCTGATTTGCATCGGGAGGCGGCGGCGCATTTGGTTGGAAGCGCAAAAACAGAAATTTACTCCCTTCTGCGAAACCAATGCATGGCTCAGTGAGCGTTGTTGTTTGATGTGCTGCGAGGTGCGCCAGCGTAAGGCGTTACAATTTTTGTACCATGTTTAAATAATGTTTGAATTCTGCTGGAATAATTACCTTCACTTTCCAGTTTTAAAGTATGATTGGCACTCCCTCTTATCCAAAATTTTCTACCAATGCGCTTTATCCACACTTCCGACTGGCATCTCGGCCAAACCTTGCACAATTTTGATCGCAGTTATGAGCATCAGTCTTTCTTGGATTGGTTAATTGCTGCTTTGGTGGCTGAACAAGCCGAGGCCTTACTGATTTCCGGCGACATTTTTGACACCGCCAATCCTTCAGCCCAGGCGCAAAAACAGTTTTATCGCTTTTTGCAGCGAGCCAAACAGCAGTTGCCGCATTTGAATATCGTTATCATCGCTGGCAATCATGATTCACCCGGACGCCTGGAAGCGCCTGCGCCTTTGTTGGAAGAAATGAATGTCGCGGTGATTGGGTTTGTGCCACGTTTGCCCGATGGCAGTATCGCTTTGGATCGCCTGGTTCTGCCTTTGAAAAATGCGGCTGGTGAGATTAAAGCGTGGTGTCTCGCTATCCCGTTTTTGCGTCCTGGCGATGTGCCAAAATGTGACGCTACCGATGGTGAGGTGAAAGACCCCTACATGCAAGGCATCGCGCTCTTGTATCAACAATGCTTGCAATACGCATTGAATCTGCGTCAACCCGATCAAGCGATTATCGCGCTCGGTCACTGCCACATGGTCGGTGGCCAAATTTCTGAAGATTCCGAACGGCGCATCGTCATTGGCGGCACCGAAGCTTTGTCGGCGAGTATGTTTGATGCCAATGTCGCCTATGCCGCCCTGGGACACTTGCATCTGGCGCAAAAAGTCGGCAAGCAAGAACATTTACGCTATTGCGGCAGCCCATTGCCACTGTCCTTTGCCGAGGTCGATTATCAACATCAGGTTTTGCGCGTCGATGTGGTGCAAGATAAAGTGAGCAACATCACGCCCATTTTGGTGCCAAGGGCAGTCGATTTGCTACGCATTCCCAAACAACCGGCACCGCTGGAGCAAGTTTTGCGCGCCTTGGCTGCTTTAAATCTTCCCAATGACACGCCGCCAGAACGGCAACCCTACCTGGAAGTGCGCGTCAGGCTGGATGCCCCCGAGCCAGGTTTGCGTGCGGCGATAGAAAATGCGATTGAGGGCAGGGCGCTACGGCTGGCGAAAATCGAAACCAGCTTTGCGGCGAAAAAAATCGGCGAATCAGAAACCGTTGCACTCACCGAACTGGAAAATCTCCAACCCGAAGATATTTTTCAACGCCTGTATCAAAACAAATACCAAGGCGAAGCACCACCAGAACTACGTAGCGCCTTCACCGAACTGATGTTGGCCAATGAAACCGGTAACGAGGTGCCAGTATGAGAATCCTCGCCCTGCGTGGGAAAAATCTGGCCTCACTGGCCGGAGAATTTGAAGTCGATTTTGAACAGGAACCGCTTAAATCCGCTGGCTTGTTCGCTATTTGCGGCGCAACCGGTGCTGGCAAAAGCACCTTGCTCGACGCGCTATGTATGGCGCTGTATGAAAACACCCCACGGCTGATCAAAGCGGGCGGCAGCAAGACGCTACCCGACGGCAACGAGCTCATCTCGCAACAGGACACGGGCAATTTGCTGCGCCGTGGTACGGGTGAAGGCTATGCGGAAGTCGATTTCGTCGGCTGCAATCAACTCAGTTATCGCGCACGTTGGAGTGTACGCCGTTCGCGCAATAAAGCGACAGGCAGTTTGCAAGCCACCACAATGACGCTGCACCAATTGCCCGCCTTAAGCCCCATTGGCGGCAAAAAAACCGAAATCAAGGCCGAAATAGAGAAACGCATCGGCCTCAAATTTGAACAATTCACCCGTGCGGTCTTACTTGCACAAAATGAATTTTCCAGCTTCCTGAAAGCCGAAGACAATGAACGCGGTGAGCTGCTGGAAACCCTGACCGGTAGCGCAATCTACAGCCAATTATCCAAACGTGCCTTTGAACGCGCCAAGCGCGAACAGCAAGAGCTGGGCCGCATACTGGATCGGCTGGCCGACCAAAAGCCGCTATCTGAAG
>CAMBDR010000744.1 GCA_945864765.1 Janthinobacterium lividum
GCCCATGGCGGCCAGTTTTTTCGTCAGCGGTGCGGTTGGCTCGCCCTTGGCGTCCAGCGCGACCGAAACGGGCAGTACTTTTTCGCGCACGATTTTATCGGGGGAAATGCTGCGCACTTGGTTAATCGACACGGCCAGACGGCGCGGGCTGGAAAACATTTGCACCTGCGCTTGCACCTGCGCTGCATCGTCTAACAGATCGCGGTTTTTTAAGCCCTGTGCAATGCCACTGGCAAAAGCCGCGCCGAGTTTGGCGAGGGCTTTGGGGGGCAGTTCTTCGGTAAAGAGTTCAACTAAAAGTGTTTGGTTCATTTTGCCATTTGGCTCGCCGTTGGCGGCGAGCTCCTTCAAAGGTCGTTATAAGCTGGCCTTGATAGCTATTCAGCCCCGATTCAGCCCCGATTAAGCCGCATTGCCGCAAATTGGAAAGCCCAGTCGCTCGCGTGACTCGTAATAGGCTTGCGCAATCATGCGTGAGAGCGTGCGCACCCGCCCGATGTAGGCGGCGCGCTCGGTCACGGAGATGGCACCGCGCGCATCGAGCAAGTTAAAACTGTGCGAGGCTTTCATGATCATTTCATAGGCGGGCAAGGTCAGTTGCACCTCGATCAGGCGTTTGGCTTCGGCTTCGTAGTGGTTAAAATGCTGGAACAGGGCACCAGTATTGGAATGCTCAAAATTATAGCTGGACTGTTCCACTTCATTTTGGTGGTAGACATCGCGATAGGTCAGGCGTTTGGTGACGCCGTTTTCCTGCCACTCGCTCCAGACCAAATCGTAAATGCTTTCCACGCCTTGCAAATACATGGCGAGGCGTTCAATACCGTAGGTAATTTCGCCCAGCACCGGTTTGCAATCCAGTCCGCCCACTTGCTGGAAGTAGGTAAATTGCGTCACTTCCATGCCGTTGAGCCAGACTTCCCAGCCCAGACCCCAGGCACCCAGGGTGGGGCTTTCCCATTCGTCTTCGACAAAACGCACATCGTTTTGCTTGAGATCAATACCCAGCGCTTCGAGCGAACCGAGATACAGTTCGAGGATATTTTCCGGGGCCGGTTTGAGCACGACCTGATATTGGTAATAATGTTGCAAGCGGTTCGGGTTTTCGCCGTAGCGACCGTCTTTGGGGCGGCGCGAAGGTTGCACATAAGCCGCACGCCAGGGTTCCGGGCCAACGGCGCGCAAAAATGTGGCGGTATGAAAGGTGCCGGCACCGACTTCCATGTCGTAGGGTTGCAAAAGCGCACAACCTTGTTGACTCCAATATTCTTGCAGCTTGAGGATAAATTGTTGAAATGTAAGCATTTTATTGTCTATTGTGCCGGCAGTGCAACAAAGCAGGCAGAGAAGTTGAGAATGGGTTGGTTTTTATGAACCCTGCATTGTAGCGGGTTTTTGCGCTTTGTTGGTGGATCGTAGGAATATGTTAAGCGGTGCTTTGGGTTTGCGCCAATTCCCAATATTTTTCTATATAAAACATCCAATGCGCGAGCAAAGGTAAATTAAGCTTGTTTTCCCGAAACCCATGGCGTAAGGCGCGATACGCATGATGTTTGTAAGCGCCGTCTGCTTGGGGTTTGGGATAGTTGATATCCAGAAATTTGCTTGATGAGGTGGCATTGTGTTTGGCAAAAGCACCTAAAATTCTTACGCCGGATTGAAATGCCAGTATTTCGTTTGCCAGTAAGCTGATTTCCAAATTGCTTGATTCGCCAGCAACCACTTGCAGTGGTCGCACTTTCAGTATGGCCATAATAAATGCAGCGGCAATCTTGTGGCGGTCGATCATGAGCAAATGCCCCATGTTCTGGTAGCCATCCATGAGCCGCCTGGCCTCATTTCTGAAAACTTTGTATTCCACCAAAAGCATGGGTAAGGAATCCGCTTGCCACCGCAATGCCGGAAACTCATCAATGAGCCAACATCCGACCGGGTAGATAATCTTTTCAATCAGGCGAACGCGGGCTTCATCACGTGCCAGCGTGTCGTCGTTATCAAAAGAATGGTTTTCAGGCAAAGTCAATTGGCAAATCCAAATCGTTATCAGTCAAGTCTTCAATCGAGATATCGCCATTGCGATGCAAATCACTCGTTACTTGAATGGGTTCAAATAAGTAAGGCTCACTGGTACGTAATGAAGGATCGGAAACCGGTTTGGGTTGGTAGGATTCTAACGCACGCAACTTCGCCGCCAAGGCAGGGGGAATAGTGCTGGTGTCCGGGTTTTTCATGGTGCTTGTTTGATATGAGGTTGGGGCTTGTTAAAAGTAGGCTCAGGTGCAAAACGGATATAGTATAGCGCAAAAGTTGTTTGGTGAAAGACGTATTTTTGCAACGCGAGGTCATCTAAAGAAACATCACGCCGCCGTCCGTGCGCCGCCCGCATGGCCGGGCAGCGTCGTATCAATTGATCCGAACCGTGTGCAACCGACCAGCTTACCCCGCCTTACCGTTCTTCACCGCCACCGCAGGCGGCAATTCTTTTGACTGCAACTGGCGCACCTGCGTCACCAGCTTGTTATGCGCATCCAAAAACGCTGCCACCACCACCTTGGCTTCATTGGTATTGCTCCAACCCGCACCAAGGGCACCCACACCGCCGCCAAGCGTAAAACCACCCAGACCCAAATCGGTGGTTTTTGCCGCGCCCGTGGAGGCGGCGATTTGTTCGGTGGTTTCATTGTCGGTGAGCAGCAGCGCCACTTGCGCTTCTTTAAAACTCACTTTTTCGGCCATGCCGCTAAAGTTTTTCAAGCCCGGCACCTTGCCCATCACGGCACCGACATTCTCGCCCGCTTTGTTTTCAGAAAAAGTCAGGCTGGGCGTTAAAGTATATTGCGCTTCATAACCCTTGCCTTTGCCCACGGTGGAATTTTTGCGGATGATGCCCTGATCCTGCAATTGCTGCTCCTGCACCACCGCCTTCAAACCCGCCGCTCTATCCACCACACGGAAACAACCGCTTTGCTGCGCCAGCAGGCGAATCAGCGGCACGGGCGAGGAGGGCAGGTTGAATTGGCCCATGCCCGTGTAGCCAGTCGGGTTTTCTACCAGGGCCAAAGTTGCCACCGGGGCATCACACTTGGCCAGGGATTTATCGGCACCTTTCGCGCCAGCCGGGCCAGCCGAACCGGTTATCACCGAGGTGCCTTGGCCTAATTCCGTTTTTTTGGAACCACATCCACCCAGCAATAAAACCCCGGCG